>UQWT01000005.1 GCA_900544815.1 uncultured Bacteroidales bacterium
GATTTGACAATAGCGCCAAGCGGATTCTGCAATCCGGTAATGAATGCAATCATAAAGAAGAGTGCAAACATCATGATAATTGGCAACAAATAGTTTTTCTTTTGTGTGTCCATACTGTTTTATATTACAATTATTTTAATTCAACGCTAATGCCACCGCCAAAGCTCTCTTTACTCTAAAAATAGCCAATGCCAAAGCTATAAAAGCGGGCTCCATAACCTGCCAAAGCTCTCCTTTACCTTCTCCCCCACCGGACGCTTCTTCCATTTTGTATTGGTAACCAATTTGCACAAAGTTATATCTTTTTCAAATTGGCTCTCAACCTCCATTGCGCATTTTTCATTATAAATAAGTGACATTATCTCAAAATTATGCTCAAAACTCCTCATATCCATATTGGCCGAACCAACAATAGCCATCTTTCCATCTACGGTTACAACCTTAGAGTGATTAAAGCCCTCGCCAAAAAGATAGATCCTAACCCCGGCATCCAACAACTCCTGCACATACGACATTGTACTCCAATGCGTTATCCTTGAGTCCGATGCTTCGGGAAGCATAATCCTAACATCAACCCCTCCAAGTGCCGCAATCTTTATTGCATTAAGGATTGTTTCAGACGGAGTAAAATATGGCGATACTATATATATATGGTGAGTAGCTTGGGAAATAACACCCAAATAGCACAGCATAATCCCGGACCAAAAACTATCAGGGCCACTCACAATAGTTTGGGATATTATTGTATCCTGCATCTCAACAGGTTCTTTCATCTCCAATTTTGGAGGAAAATATCCCTTACGTTTAAGATTCTTGTTAAGAATAAAATATCTGTCCTGCAGAAAACAGCTCTGCAATGAGGTTACGGCATCACCCACAATCTTTATATGCGTATCGTGCCAATCACCGGACTCCGTTCCATAATAATATCTGTCTGCAATATTCACCCCTCCAATAAAACCCTCCTTTCCATCTACAACAACTATCTTTCTATGGTTCCTGTAGTTAAGTGTAAAGGTTGGAAGCAGTAACCTTACAGGTGAGAATACCAGAACCTCAACCCCGGCACTGCGCAACTCCTCTGCAAACTTTCTCTTTAACGCATAGCTTCCCAACCCGTCATAAATAATCCTCACCTCAACCCCGCTGCGAGCTTTTTTTACAAGCAGGTCCTTAAACTTTGCCCCTGTCCTGTCATTTTCAATTATATAGAACTGAAGATGCACATATCTCTTTGCCCCCTCTATTGAACTGTATATGGCATCTAACGCATCCCTGCCCGTAAAGAAAAAATCTATGCTTTTATTAAACTCCACCGGGTAATACCCAACATTAAGATTCTGCCTCAGCAGTTTAACATACCCCCACTCGTTCGTATCTATATCATCGTAATTATCACTAAGATATTCATTCTGTTTAGCACAAAGAGACTTTCTAACCCTCAGATCCGCATCACCCTTCTTGCCGTAAATCTTCTTTTTCCTGTAATTCTGACCAAAGAAAAGGTAGATAATTATGCCAATATACGGCAGAGCCACAAGCACAATCGCCCAGGAGAGCGTCTTTACAGGGTCTTGCTTTCTAAGAATCATTGTACCGGCAATATAGACCGCCAACCCCATATTCATAATATAGAGTACCGCAGATACTATTTGCCATACAGAATAATTCATCGCCCAGCTCCGTTTTTATTTTAATATAATATGCTTCCCGACAAAACCGTCTGTTATATTTTTCGAGCCATATACAGGCAGGCTATACCAAAGGTGAGCCGCTGGTAATGCACATCTGCAAACCCGGCACCTGCAATCTCCTCTTTCAAAGTATCATACTTTGGAAAGGCTATTACAGAGTCTACTAAATATTTATAAGCCTTCTTATCCTTGGATACCACCTTGCCTACAATCGGCAGATAATATTTGAAATACATATTAAAGACCCATTTTGCAAAGAAATTGCTCGGGTAGGCAAACTCCAAGATTGCAAGAGAGCCGCCACTCTCCAAAACTCTCAATATCTCTTTGAGCGCTGCACCCCTATTTTCAAAGTTCCTGAGCCCAAAAGCAATGGTAACCGCCCCGCATGATTTGTCGGGAAGCAAAACATTCTCCGCTCCAAACTGTTTATATTCGGGTAGATTATTAATATACCATCTATCATCCCGCTTTCTGTTATCTGCCCACATCATCAGTTTGTCATTCTTTTTTTTGGCAATGGAGAGCATTCCATTTGAGATATCCGCACCTGTAACTTTCGCCCCCCTTTTATATAACAGTCCGCTAAGATCACCGGTGCCGCATGCAAGGTCCAAGAGATTCGGGTGAGTGCCAAATTTTTCGGATGTCTGCCTGATAACCCATCTCACCGTCTTTCTGCGCCAAAACCTGTCTATATTAAAAGAGAGGAGATGATTAAGAAAATCGTACTTAAGTGCGATCTTATCAAACATCTCCGCTATCTTTCCGTTACTCTTATCTAACTCCATAACAGGGAATTAAGATTATGGCTATTCCGGTATATAATCTGTTATGTGCCCAAAAATAAGCTCGTCCATCCTAAGCTCACCCTTGGTTACATGCCCGAGCAGGGTTACGTTTATATCGTTGTTGAACATATAGTCAACAAAATCGTTCTCCTGCTCCTCATCTACAGCCACAATGGCAAAATAGCGGCTCTTTGAGAAGAGAAAATCCTTGTCCTCCATCTCTGCATCGGATGTAATATCAAACCCCAATTGATTTGGAGCGGCAGACTCAACCAACGATAGGAAAAGGCCGTTTGTTGAGATGTAGTGCGCACTTGTCACGTACCCTTTCTCTATAGCCTTTACCAACATTTCAAGCTGATTGTCGTTTATCTGATAATCATTTTCGTCTGGAGCTTTGCCAAAAAGGTACAGCGTATTTCCCTTGCTGTCAAAAGCCATTGGTGTTATATACTTTTTATCCTTTATAAGCCCAAGGCTTGTAAGTCTCCTGTCATCTGTGTTTTTGGTGGTAAGATACCTTGCTCCGGTACATGCCAACCTTGCCATAGCTGCACAATTTGCAATGGTAATAGCCTCTGCAGCATCATATTTGTCTGAATTAGGAGCCTCTGCTTTTGCTACGGCAACCGTAAACACCCCCTTTCCAACTCTTTCTATATCTGAGTCGTAAGGATTTGAGATATATTTTAGGACACCTTTCTTGAATTTTGAATCCTCTGTGAGAAGCTCCGCTATATCAATAAGGTCATCTGTTTCTTTAATCTGTTTTTCGTATAATTCAACCATTGTTTTATAAGATTGTTTTGATTCACGAAGGTACAAAAAAATATAAGAAGTTGCCTAAAAAGAGGTTATTCTGTGATCTGTTTGTTTTACGCGCCTTAAAAATCATCTTAATATTCAACTTCTTACAAATCAAAATGAGGAGTTGATATCTGTTTCCCAATACAGGTTTTTATGTCTGAGCCAAAATCATAAGTTGCAAATTGTGTAAACGATTTTGTTTTCATTTTTCCATCATGCAAATACGCAATTGCCTCCAACAGACCAGCCACTGCCTACGTGATATTCAAATCCTATATTAGGCACAAGAGCCATATCGTACAGGAGATTTGTTCTTAGACTTACATAATGTCTGTTAACAATTTCCTGGGCACTTACTAAATCAAAAACAAAAATTGATAACAATAATAATATTTGTTTTTTCATCTGCTTTATATACCCTTTGTGGTTAAATTTTTGACGCTGCAAAGCTATTGTGCAGGCCGTGCGTTAGGTCCCCCCCCCGCATTTAGCTGCAACCATTTTGATGGCAAAACGTTTATAACACTATATATAGCAAAACGGGCAACCTACAAGTTGCCCGTTTGCCATATATAACTCATACGTATTTAGATATTTTCTGATTTAAATTGAGTTAGAAAGAGGTTTTCCGTTTGGTGCTACCATCACTTTAATTTCATCATCACCTTTTTCTATCTCTATCTCATACCATTCCCCTCCCGGAGTCTCTGTGAACTCGGCATCATCTATACTGTATGATGGCCAATTCTTTGATATAAACTCCAATACTGCTACGGGAATCTCAGACCTGCGTACATCCCATTCGGTGCGCAACCACTCGTAAGCCTTGTTAAAATAAACATCTTTACCTCTACCATCGTGGATAATTTCCACCTCAATCTCGCCATCTTCGTATTCAATATCAATGATGGTTGCCTCGGGATACTTTGCCAAAACGGCACGCTCTACACCAGGCTCAGCATCAGATGGAAGATAATCCTCATAGTCATAATCATGGTCTACATCAACTACCGTCTTAATAAGAACCCCATCTTTTGAATAGTAGAGGTCAACCTCCTTTTCTCCATTAACAGAGCTATACTCTACCTCGATGACATAAATGGTCTCCATTCCTGCCCTCTCAATTTTGTCAATATCATCTATTTTCCACCCTGAGTATTCGCTTAACCTTAATGCGTCTTGAACAGCTTTTGGAAGAGCCTCATACGAGATTTCGCTCTCTGTCATACACCACTGGCCAAAGTTATTAATCCACACAGAGAAGTCGTATTTCAAAGCACCGATTGAACGCACTGCTGCAGGGTTATTGAATTTGGCAATATAATATCCGTTTTTTGTTGACCAAATAACATCCGTAGCATTCGGATACATCTTTGCCAGCGTTGATTTAGCATTTGCACTAAAATCATCATTATCAGTTTTGGCTTTATCGCAGCCTGCAAGTGTCATCAAGCAGATGCACATTGCTGTAATAAACATGTCTCTCATCATACTATATTTTAGAAATGTTAAAGTTTTAACGATCTATACTTATAAGATTAAAATTCTTGTCGAACTTCAATTCAAGTCCATTGCTTAGCTCAATTTCAAGATTACGTCCATCTTTTTCTGCTTTCACTGCATAAGACTGCCTATACAACTCAGCTATTTTCAATGCAATCATATCGGGAATAATTCCATCTGGTATTTTTTTATGGTGTCCGTTTATCTCTTTCCATTCTCCACTGCTGTTAAACTCCAACTTTGTTCCATCTGAAAGAATTACCTCATACGAAATCTTCAAAAAATCTCTATCCATTTTAGAAAAAGCAATCTTTTCCTCCTTAAAATATTTGGTCAAGAAACTATTTACCTCCCCGGGGAGCGCTTCTGGAGGAACAGCTTTGTCATGTACCAAATTTGACAGATAGTAACCGATCACTCCGGCAACAACCAACGAAACAATAGCAATCAAAAATTTTTTTATCATTAATTTAATCTTTATAAATCACGGTACGAAAATATAGCATAATTCTGTATTGAATCTGGAATAATAAATTCTATAGCTGATTTCTAAAAAAAATTATATCAAAACAATGTTTTCCATCTTTAAACGTGTACGTGAGACGCACCCCGTTCTTATCTGCAATTGTTTTGGCAAGAGCCAGGCCAAGACCGGTGGATCCCTCTTTCTTGGAACCTTGATAGAACCTGTCAAAGATGCTGTCCCCGTCTAATGGAGAAATACCGCTGTTCTTTACAGACAATCTTGATTCTGATAATGTTACATATATTTCACCGCCCTTATCACTGTGAACGAATGCATTCTTTATGATATTTGTTATCATTATTGTGGCAAGGGTTACATTCATCCTTACAACAACATCCTTTTCTACAATACTCACATTACAATTAATATTCTTTCCTTCAAAGATCTCATTGTACAGATTAATTTGTTCTTTCAGCAATACCGACAGATTCACATCACTCACCTCTGGGAATTGACCATTATCTATTTTTGTTAGAAGGAGCAAAGCCTTGTTCAGCCTTACCAAATGATTAAGTTCTCTTTTCATCTGAACAAGTTCACCCATTGTCTCCTCATTGAGAGAATCGCCATCCAACATCAAATCAATTCTGCCTTCAAGGACTGCTAATGGAGTTTGAAGTTCATGAGAAGCATTGCCTATAAACTGTTTCTGCTTTTCAAAAGCCTCATTTGAACGGTCTGCCATATCCGAAACCGTTGTCTCCAACTTAATGAATTCATATACATTTGATGTAGCATTAGGATGATTTTGGGAACCTCCGGGTGTATAATTGCCAAGCCATTCAAGTATTTGATAGAAGGGCCTCATACTTTTACGGAGTACTATAGGTGCAATGACAACTACCGTAAGCAGCATTGTAAGATACAATGTCAGAATCCACCAGAGGATGGTCTGCATCAAATCATCTTTTTCAAATGTTGGTGTAAATACTGTCAATTCAAAATAATTATCCTCTTTATCCTTGAAAATAATTCTCAAGAATCTGGCAGGTTCAGTTTCATCTGTTTCTTCTATGTAGGAATCTGCATCATAATACTCCATCCCTAAATGCGAATCTACATAGGACGGTGTTACCCTAATTATGCTATAATGTTTGTCCGTCATTATATTTGCAATAGGAAGTTCCTGTCCCGACAGCTTTTGTGATATCAATTGTTCTGCATAACTTTCAAGCAGGTCATCAGCCTCATCATTTATTTCGTCCATCATCACAAAAAAGAATGTCATGGCCCACAAAGCTATAACAGGAATAAGGGCTAGTGCAAAACGTGCAGTTATATAGTGTATCAGTCTCATTTATCCTCTTTAAGAATAAGTTTATATCCAAATCTATATACCGATTTCAACTCTATGTCTGCGCCTGCATCCTCTAACTTTTTTCTGAGATTCTTAACCTGAGAATAGATAAAATCAAAGCTATCTGCAAGGTAGATGTCGTCTCCCCATACAGCCTCTGCCAATACAGATTTGTCTATCATATGTCCGGGTCTGAGCAAAAAATAGCTTAATATATCATACTCTTTTTTTAGTAAGGACAATGCCTTACCGTCAACCTCAACTGTTCTGCTATCCGGATTAACATGAACATTTCCAAAGGCTATTCCATTTTTACATCCCCCGTTACACCTCCTTATAACACTTTTAACACGAGCGAGAAGTTCAGCCATATGAAATGGTTTGGAAAGATAGTCATCTGCCCCCTCATCTAATCCCAAGACCTTATCATCCAAAGAGTTTTTAGCAGATATTATTATCACATTTAATGTTTTTCCTTCAGACTTGATTTTTTTTAGTAACTCTATTCCATTTCCGTCAGGTAACATTATATCAAGGAGAATACAATCATATGAGAACAAGCTGATCTTTTCATAAGCATCGCAGTATGTGGATGCTTCCTCTACAACATATTGTTCCTTTCTAAGAGCTCTTGCAATAAGTCCGCGAAGAGACTCCTCGTCTTCTACAAGAAGTAGTTTCACTCTATAATTTATTTAATTTCCACAATGCCGCAAAACTACAAAGTAAATCTGAAATAAAACTGAAAAAAATGTTTTTTCAAATAGCGCGAAATATGCAACTAACTAAGCGGAAAATAACCGCAGCGCACATTAGTATGTGAGGATTATTTTAACGCGAGAGTTAGGAAGCAGATTTTGATGCAAAGCTCGTAGAGCCATACGATGTTTTTCTTAAAATTCGCCTCATATACAACTTAACAAATAAAAATTTCCGCAGCGCACATTAGTACGTGAGGACAAATTTTATTATGAAGTTAAGGAAGTAGATGAGGATGAAATGTGCGAAGCACCACGAAATATTTTTTTTCAAATAGCGCACAAGTTACAACTAACTAAGTGCGAGACAACCGCAGCGTACATTAGTACGTGAGGATTGGCGAGTCATGAAAGTTAGGAAGTAAATTGGAGTGCTATTTGAAAAAAAAGTGCCCAGAACAAGACTCGAACTTGCACACCGTAACCGGCACCACCCCCTCAAAGTGGCGTGTCTACCAATTCCACCATCTGGGCAAAGATAAATTTAAATAGTGACCCCGACAGGGTTCAAACCTGTAACCTTCTGATCCGTAGTCAGATGCTCTATTCAATTGAGCTACGGGGCCGAGTCAAACTGCCAAAAAACAGATCTGATTATGCGTTTTTAGCGAAAGTTTTCTCTTTAATACGAGCTTTTTTACCGGTAAGTGCTCTTAGATAGAACAACTTAGCTCTTCTAACCTTACCAACCTTCTCAAGATCTATATTAACGATGAATGGAGACTCGTAAGGGAATATTCTCTCAACTCCAACTCCGCTTGAAATTTTTCTGATTGTGAAAGTCTTTGTAGCGCCATGGCCTTTAGTTTGAATAACTACACCACGAAACTTCTGAAGTCTCTCTTTGTCACCCTCTTTAATTTTGTAGGTAACAGTAATAGTATCTCCCGGTTTGAAACCCGGATAATTCTTTTTCTCACCGGCAAAAGCCTCTTGAGCAACTTTTATTAAATCTACCATTGTATTAATCCTTTAATTGTTATAGCAACATTACGATTTCACCTATTACCGTGTTCATAAGAGGTTGCGTTTTGTTTTGGGACTGCAAAAGTACAAATTATTTTATAACTATCAAATTTTTTGTAAAATATTTTATCTTCTGTGCCCCTTATACATAGCACCACCTACGCAACTGAATTTTGCTCCTGTTACGCTACTCATGCAGTTTGGCATGTCTGCAACATACAGAGCACCTAAAAAAGCAAATATGAGAGCCTCTTTAAAATTTATTGTAAGAGCATCGGGCAAAACATATTCGGCTTGCGGAGTATACTGTCTCATCAACTTAAGCAAAAACTTATTAAACGCACCCCCGCCTGTTACGAGCACTCTTCCGCTCTTCACATTCCGAGACACCTGATACGCAGCATGGTGGCAGAAGGTAGATAGTTTGTCGGGAAGCGAAAGGGGATTACCATTTTCATCTTTAAAATTATCTAACATTGGAAATATCTCCTCCTCTACCCACTCACGCCCCAAAGATTTAGGGCCACTTAGAGAGTAGTATGAAAGCGAATTGAGTTGCTGCAACAAATTTTCATTACACTTGCCAGATTCCGCCAACTTGCCATCCTCGTCATACTCTTTGCCTATAGCACGCATATACCTGTTTAACACGTAGTTGACAGGAGATATATCGTAAGCGTGACGCACTCCGTCTTCGCCATCCCAAGATATATTTGAGAATCCACCAATATTAAGACAGTAGTCGTAATCACCAAAAAGGGCTCTGTCCCCAACAGGAACCAATGGAGCACCCTGCCCTCCAAGCGCAACATCTGTCGTCCTAAAATCGCATATTGTATCTACTTCTGTCTCGGCAGCAATGGCAGCACCACTTCCTATTTGAGTAGTAAAATGTTTTTCCGGTTGGTGAAAGACTGTAGAGCCGTGCGAGGCAATGAAATCCGGCATAAGTCCATATTTGCGCATAAAAGACTTAACTCTCTTTCCTAGAAAATGTCCATACTCAGAGTCCAAATAAGCATATTCAAAAGCACTCATCTGCTGCGCCTTAGCCAACTGTTGCTTAAGTTCGGCCGGGTAATCTGCAGACTCTGCGCAGACCACCTTGTAATACCATTTTTTATTGTCATACGCAAAATCAACGGCGCAAATATCAAGGCCGTCCAACGAGGTTCCGGACATAAGTCCTATAACCTGAATTCCTTTCTTGAGGTTTAATTGTGACCTTTCGGATGAAGTCTTTGAGGGTAACATAATCTGTATCTATTTCTTGAATTTACGTGTAAGTGTTCCAATATTGCCTTTGTTGTCGGGGATGGTAATGACTATTGTATGCCAACCCGGCTTAATCCCACACTCATTAAGGTTTACAGACATGGTAGCAGTCTTTGCATCCCAGCTGTAAAGTACCCATTCCCCGTCTATTTCTGCTTTAAAGTCGTTTATTCCCGACAAATTATCCCTTATCTTAAACGATAGCACTCTGCCCGTAACAACAGCATTATTCTTTAATGAGGTTGTAATTACAGGAGGTATTGTATCTACAGCAACAGTATAATTTCCAAATGAATAAAGAGATGTATGAATTGCTCCGTCTTTCCACTCTCCACCTCCGCCGACAAGTTTTCCGGAAGAGGAGACCGCCGAAAGCAGCGCCTTATCCTTCAGCTCATTAGGGACATTTGCCTTAATTCTAACGCTTACCGGGATCTGGAGCGGAACATTTGCATCTCCTATGCTCCATATTGGAGAGTAATTTCCTGTTTTTCCGCTTAACGTGTCTACCTTCACAAGAGAATTGCTGTAGAGCGCTCCGGCAGGTATCATAATATCTGCCCCGCTTGCCGACACGGTATTTGCTATATTCCAGTATGCTATATTGTGCATTATAACAGAATCGGGTTCTGCTGAGCGAAAATCCGCACCTCTTTTAACCTTATAACTTTTTGAGCTGCTATTACCTGAAAAGTCCGATACAACAACCTTTACTATATGCTCCTTTCCATCCTTCGGCAGGGTTATTATTCCATCCTCTTTGCACTCTATCCTATCCTTTAGAATATTTCCGGGTTCACAATAAGCCTTTAGCATCATTTTCCCATGTTTTACCTTTTGCGAATACTCTATCAATGAATTTATATATCTGCCATGCGTAAACGGAACATCACCAAGTGTGAATCTGTAAACCAACTCCCCATCGAAGAACACCTCATATTTTTCTACGGCAAATTTTGCAGACATACCATCTATTCTGTCTATGGCATCTATACCAACATAGAACCTGTTAGGTAGCAGTGTTACTGCCGGCTCATATCTTTTTTTCTTTTTGCCCTTTACCGTAACATAAACAATTTTTGTTGCAGGAACATACGCCTTTGTTATGAACGCAAAGCGATCATCTACTCCAAAAAATTTCACCTCTCTTATCTGTGGAGCTGTCTTGTCCTTTACACCAATGAAACAATGAGCAAAAACATTAAGCGGCACATTTGCCGTATCCCTTATCTCAAAGTGAAGATGTGGTCCGCCGGATGATCCTGTGTTTCCGCCATTTGCTATATATTCCCCCTGCTTTACCGGGAACATACCAGGTTCCGGATACAGGTCCACAAAAAAACTACCTTTATTATATTGCTGCTCCTTTACATATTTTTCAATTGCTGCAGAGAAATTATTAAGATGCCCGTAGACCGTTACATAACCGTTTGGATGTGATATATAAAGCCCGTTTCCGTAGCCGCTCCCGCTAACGGAAATTCTTGATACACATCCATCTGCGGCAGCCATTACCTCAGCTCCGCACACACCTCCAATCCTAAAATCTATACCGCCATGAAAATGATTGCTTCTAAGCTCTCCGTAATCTCCCGACAAACTCATGGGAATCTTTAACGGATATACAAACCTCACATCGTCTGCCGACTCACCGGCCGACTCACCAGCCGATTCCCCTGCACCGTCCCCTGCACCGTCCTCTGCAGCGGCATAAACAGAAAAGCCATTTACCAAAAGGCAAACGGCAATTACTGTTATTATCTTTTTAAAAGATACCATCTTATAATTATTGGAACAATTTCTTTAATCTGTTATAAAAATCCTTGTCTTCCGCTGTTGGGGCAGGCTTAAAGTTAGGAGAGTTTTTGAGTTTCTCAAACATAGCCTTTTCCTCTGCCGTAAGATTTTGAGGTGTCCAAACTTGAACATATACCAAAAGGTCTCCTCTGCCATAACCGTTTATATCCGGAATACCTTTGCCCCTTAATCTTAATATCTTACCGGATTGAGTGCCTGCCGGGATCTTAATCCTTAATTTAGCGTTCACACCGGGGATCTCCACACTTGTTCCCAAAACCGCATCTGCCATATTAAGGAACAGTGTATAGATAAGATCGTTGCCATCTCTCTGCAGTTCTGCATCCCTCTCCTCCTCTATTACAACCAACAGGTCGCCCGGTATTCCACCGCTCTTTGCAGCATTTCCCTTACCTTGTACTGTGAGTTGCATTCCATCTGCAACGCCGGCCGGTATTCTAAAGGTTATCTCCTCCGAATCCTTTACCAATCCTGTTCCATGGCATTTAGGGCACGGATTGGTTATTATCTTGCCCTCTCCATGACAACGTGGGCATTCGCTCTGGGTCTGCATCTGCCCGAACATGCTATTGACCACTTTGGTGACAACACCGCTACCGTGGCATGTATCGCATGTCTTTATGTCAGCATCTGATTTGGCACCTTTCCCGGCACAATCCGGACAAAGAACATATTTGTTTATCTTTATCTTCTTGTCAGCCCCATTCATTATATCGCTGAGGCCAACCTTTACCCTTATCCTTATATCACTTCCTTTCTGCACTCTGCGTCCTCTGCCTCCGCCAAAGCCTCCGCTAAAGCCACTGAATCCTCCGCCGAAATGGCCGCCAAAGATATCTCCAAACTGGCTGAATATATCCTCCATGGAGAATCCGCCACCGCTAAATCCTCCGGCACCACCTGCAGCACCGCTTACACCCGCATGTCCAAACTGGTCATATCTCTGCCTTTTGTCCGGATTGCTAAGCACATCATAAGCCTCGGCAGCCTCCTTAAACTTCTCTTCGGCATCCTTATCTCCCGGATTTTTGTCGGGATGATACTTAATAGCTAATTTTCTGTATGCTTTCTTTATCTCATCTGCACCGGCCGTCTTGTCAACGCCCAACACTTCGTAATAATCTCTTTTTGCCATTTTTCAGCGTTTATTTTTGTTTTAAGAGGCTCCTTAACCTCTATTTTGTGCCAATCTGTACAGCCTCTATGCTCCTACCACAACTTTGGCAAACCTTATAACCTTTCCATTCAGCATATACCCATCCTGAACTACATCTATTACCTTGCCTTTCTGCTCCTTATCTTCAACAGGAAACTGTGTTACAGCCTCCATGTCATCTGTATTGAACTCCTTGCCCTGTGCCTCAATCATCGTTAACCCCTTCACTTTAAGGAATGCAGTCAACTTATTGAGTATAAGCTCTGTTCCCTCAATTGCAGAGACAGGAGCATCTGACTCCTTAAGAACCTTTAACGCTCTGTAACAGTCGTCAAGTACAGGAAGAATACCCTTTATGACATCTTCAGAAGCTGTTGCAATCAGCTCCAACTTCTCTTTTGCCACCCTTCTTCTATAATTGTCAAACTCAGCAGCGAGTCTCACATATTTGTCATTTGTCTCTGCTATCTTTGTTTCGGCCTCCAACAGTTTTTTCTCGGCCTCAGAAACCTCTGTCTCAGCAGCAGTCTCGGCATCTGTCTCCTCTGCATTACCGCTCTCTTCATTATTTTCTACAGGCATATCCTGTTCATTTTCTGCTGTCTGCTCACTATTTTCAACCTTTGATTTATCCTCAACTTTGGTCTCTTTATTATTCTCTTTATTATTACTGTTCATATTGTTAACAAACTTTTTAAATCTCTTTCTCATACATAAAAATTTTGCACGTTTTCTCACGCGCCCAACAGCAGACTCAAAATACAAGCCAAATTAAAATACGTCAAAATGTCAGCATCTCAAAATAGAGCCTCCTGCATGGAGGTCTAAAGTAATCCAAAATGATGCAGAGCCTTTGGGACACCATCGTTATCTACAGTATCTGTAACATAATCAGCCGCAGCCTTAACCTCATCGTTTGAATTGCCCATTGCCACCCCTACACCAACGTGTCTTAACATAGGAATATCATTCCCGCCATCCCCAAAAGCCATACTCTCGCCAAGCTCAAGCCCATAGTGTTTTAGAATAGCATCAATACCAACACTTTTGTTCATCCCCTTCATATTCACATCTGCAAAAACATCAATCCATCTGCTCCCCTCACAATCTGTTAGCACCTCGTTTAGCAATCTGCCTAACGTAGCCTCATCTGCATACACGCACAACTGAAAGACATCCTCTTTAATTATCTCTCTCACAGGTTTTACCACCGGATACGAAACATGAACCAACTCTGCCACCTCCTTAACTACCGGTGCCAAATAGTTCACGAACATCTCATCCCTGCACATAAACGAAACCGGAATCCTCTCATTATCCAACCATACCGCCAACGCCTCCAACTCCCTCTTTGGAACGGTATTTTTGAATATCACCTCGCCATGCTCATCAATACAGAAAGAGCCGTTATAAGTTATAAAACCATCAAACTCAATATCTCTAAGCACAGTAGTCATTGCCAACATCCTGCCCGTAGCGACAAATACCTTCACGCCACTCTCCCTTAACAGCCTTATAGCATCTTTGGTACTCTGCGGTACCGCATGTGTCTTAAAACTCACCAATGTGCCGTCTATATCAAAAAAGACAGCTTTTATCCTTTGTTTCATACCATCAAAATTTTTAATTTCAAATTGATAATTAAAAATTTATGAGAGTCTGATAGCCGTTCACTATCGTTCTCTCTCACGATGAAAATCTTTGATATATCAACATGGACAAATTAATTTCAAAGATTTTCATGTTCGGTTTCATACTCTTCTTCCTTATATCACGCTTCCCGACAAAATATCACACCTCTCCACAGGTCATCTTTTCCGCGCATGCAAAGGTATGGCAAACTGAACAAATAAAAAAAGTTTGGAGATCATCTCCCCAAACTTTTTATGATTGGCGCTACATATGGCGCAGCAGTTGCCTTTTTAGAACCTTGACCTATACAAAAGTTGTATAAAATGTGCAAATGCAAGGCTTGCGAAGTTGAACATTTCGGAGTTTACTTTAGTAAATGAGGAAATGTGAAGCAAGCGTAACGTAGCAGTTGCCTTTTTAGACAACTTTTACGCTTTGTTGTTAGACCCCAACACATTATTAATCTTGTGAATATAAAGTTCTTTCAACTTCTCTCTTGCAGGACCAAGATATTTACGAGGGTCAAACTCCTCGGGATGTTCAAACAATACTTTTCTAATAGCTGCAGTCATTGCAAGACGGCCATCTGAGTCTATATTAATTTTACAAACAGCAGACTTGGCAGCCTCTCTCAACTGATCCTCAGGAATACCAATAGAATCTTTAAGTTTGCCGCCATAATGGTTAATTTCGGCTACTATATCTTGAGGAACGCTTGATGAACCATGAAGAACTATAGGGAATCCCGGTATTCTCTTCTCAATCTCATGAAGAATATCCAAACGAATCTGAGGTTTCTGACCAGGTTTGAATTTGTAAGCGCCATGAGATGTTCCTATTGAGATAGCAAGCGAATCAACGCCTGTTTTCTTAACGAAATCCTCTACCTGGTCCGGCTCTGTATATGTGTGATGCTCAGCTGAAACCTCATCCTCAACACCGGCTAATACACCAAGCTCTCCCTCTACTGTAACATCAAACTGATGTGCATATTCAACAACTTTTTTTGTTAATGCAACATTCTCGTCGTATGGAAGATGCGAACCATCTATCATAACAGATGAGAATCCCATCTCAATACAAGATTTGCAAAGCTCAAAAGAATCGCCGTGGTCGAGGTGAAGAACAATTGGAATATTACAGCCCAACTCTTTTGCATACTCAACAGCTCCCTGAGCCATATATCTTAAAATTGTCTGATTGGCATACTTTCTGGCACCGCTTGATACCTGAAGGATAACAGGTGACTTTGTTTCTACCGATGCCTGGATAATAGCCTGCATCTGTTCCATGTTATTAAAGTTAAATGCCGGAATAGCATAACCTCCTTTGACTGCCTTGACAAACAACTCTCTGCTGTTTACCAAACCTAACTCTTTGTACGAAACCATATTATAAATATATTAAATATGTTAAAAATTTATCATAGAACTGCCAAATCTGCGTTGGCACTGTGGATTGTTCAAAAACCATGCAAAAGTAGGAATAAATTTTATATTTTTGAGCAAATTTTAAGAGTAATGACTAAAAGCAGCTATAATAATAAAGTTATCATTTTTTGTGCACCATCCGGCTCAGGCAAAAGCACTATAGTAAAGCATCTGCTTCAAAAATTCCCATTTTTAGAGTTCTCTATTTCAGCAACTTCCCGCAAGCCAAGAGGAGAAGAGGAACATGGCAGGCATTACTATTTTATGTCACAAGAGGAGTTTGAAAACCATATTAGGAACAACGATTTTGTTGAGTATGAAGAGGTCTACAGTGGTTACTATTACGGAACCCTTAAATCTGAGGTTGAAAGGATCTGGGCAAAAGGACATGTCATAGTTTTTGACATAGATGTTAAAGGTGGCATAAATATAAAGAGGTTGTATGACAAAAATGCACTTTCTGTCTTTGTACAGCCACCATCTATAGAGGAACTGCGCAAAAGGCTCATAGGACGCGGCACAGACAGCACTGCCGATATTGAGAGGAGAGTTGCAAAGGCAGAGGAGGAGTTGTCTTACAGAGATCGTTTTGATACCATTTTGATAAATGATGATTTAGAAACCGCATTTCATGATGCTGAGGAATTGGTAATAAAGTTTTTACAGGATTAAGTTTAAGGATTAACTTATTATGGAACAAGAGGATAAACATATCACAGCGTTATATTTTGGATCTTTCAACCCTTTACACAAGGGACACCTTGCAGTTGCCGAATATGCATTGGATCATCTGCCCATAGATGAGTTTACATTTGTTTTAAGTCCCCGCAACCCTTTCAAACATGCATCTGTAGCGCTTAACAGCAGAGAGCGCTTGCGTAATCTGCGCGAGGAGGTTGCCTCTTTTGCAAAAAAATACAAGGAAAAGACAGATAGCAGCAAACTTATAAATGTTAGCGACATAGAGTTTTCTCTACCATCTCCTCTTTACACCTATAATACATTGACCGCTTTTAAAACGAAGTTCCCCAATAAAAAGTTCGTAATAATAATGGGTGCAGACAATATTGCCATCATAGAGAACTGGTATAAAGGGCATGAGATTTTATCTGAATATGAGATATATGTCTACCCTCGTACAGGATATGACGGCAAAGCTATATGTAAAAGGTTAGGTGCGCACTTTATGGAAGGTAAGTTAGTCAATATCTCTTCCACTGCTATTCGCAACGGAGTTGCACCCAATCAACTGGAGCTATAATCTCCATTGGTTCTTTCTTTACAGGGTGCACAAACCTTACCAATCTTGAATGGAGGCTTATACTTGCATCAGGATTTGAACGCGGAGCACCATATTTGAGATCCCCTTTTATAGGACACCCTATTGCAGAAAGCTGTGCTCTTATCTGATGCTGCCTTCCCGTATACAACTCTACCTCCAACAGATGATAATGGTCTGTTGAATAGAGGTACTTATACCTTAGCCTCGCCTCCTTTGAATTTGGCCTTGGCTTAAGCGATGCGTATGTTTTGTTTTTCTCTTGATTTCTTATAAGATAGTGTGTTAACACCTTCTCGTCTTCACTTGGCTTTTCACATACTAAAGCCCAATATATCTTGTGTATCTGCCCCTCTCTGAATGCCTTGTTCATCCGCTCCAAGGCTTTGGATGTCTTGGCAAATATCACAGCCCCACTCACAGGTCTGTCTAAACGGTGAATCACACCCAAGTACACAAACCCAGGCTTATTGTCTCTATGTGCAATAAATACTTTAAGTGTTGTCCAAAGACACTCATCCTCGGTCTTGTCTGCCTGGACTATCTCCCCGCTCTTTTTGTTGAAAACCAAAAGGTGGTTGTCCTCATACAGGATTCTGCTGTTAATATCATCAAACTCCTCTTTAGACATATCTCTGTAAACTTCACTCATAGCCTCCGATTATAGTTTATAGCATTAGCCTTAGCTTTGGCTTTGGCGTTAGCATTAGCGTTGGCGTTGGCCTTAGCTTTGGCCTACTTTCTCTACCCCACCTTACTTCATGCCAACAGCCACATGCTAATATTGTTCATTCTCATTTGGAAAATCACCACTTCTCACATCTTCTATATATTGACGAAATGCCTTTAGGTATTCATCATGTAGATTGGCATATCTTCTTAGGAATTTTGGCGAGAAGCCGTTATTAAGCCCAAGCATATCGTGCATTACAAGTACCTGCCCGTCACAATCGCCGCCGGCCCCTATCCCTATTACAGGTATTTTTAATGCCTTAGACACCTTTGCTGCCAACTTAGCCGGGATCTTTTCCAATACAATGGCAAAACAGCCTGTCCTCTCCAAAGCAATAGCATCTTCCAAAAGCTGTGCAGCCTCAGCCTCCTCTTTGGCACGTACAGCGTATGTACCAAATTTATGAATCGATTGCGGGGTTAAGCCCAAATGTCCCATTACAGGAATCCCGGTTGAAAGTATCTTTGAGATAGACTCCAAAACCTGAGCACCACCTTCCACTTTAACTGCGTCTGCCTGAGACTCTTTCATAATACGTATAGCATTTGAAACAGCCTCCATTGCATTCCCTTGATACGTTCCGAACGGCATATCTACCACAACCAACGGGTTCTTCACAGCTCTTGTAACACTTTGTGCATGGTAGATCATCTGATTGAGCGTAATTGGCAGTGTCGTCTCGTGCCCAGCCATGACATTGGCAGCCGAGTCTCCAACCAAAATCATATCTATACCTGCCTCGTCAACAATCTTTGCAGAGGTATAATCGTACGCTGTAAGCATGGTTATCTTTTCGCCACGCTCTTTCATTTCCAAAAGTCTGTGGGTGGTCATCACCCGCTCTTTTCCTGTTACCGACATCTTAATTTAGCTACTAAAGTCCTTTATAATCGCCACTCATTCCCAAATCACGGTGCAAAGCAAATAAATTCCGCAAATATTTTCAATAAACAGCTAAAAAATTTACATAATCTTCTTCCCGACATAGTAGCTTTGGCGTTAGCATTAGCTTTGGCGTTAGCGTTGGCTTCCTCTCTTTACTCTCTTTACTCTCTTTACTCTTTACTCTTTACTCTCTCTGCTCTCTCTACCCTCTTTACCCCAAGATTGCCAATGCCAAAGCTTTATTTACTTTCTTAAAAATTGCTAAAACCTAAGCCAAAGCTAACGCTATATTGTCGGGAAGTGGAAAACTTAAAAAATGACAGTTTGGCAGTCTTTCTCTTTGGCACAAGTTTAGAAATAATGTTTGGCGTTGCTGCTTGAATGCAGAGATGCAAAGAGGCGACAGCAGATGAAATTTGAATAATAATAAAAATTAGGAGATATAAATTATGGGAAAAATTATTGGAATCGACTTAGGTACAACTAATAGTTGTGTAGCAGTGATGGAAGGTAATGAGCCTGCAGTTATCATTAACAGCGAAGGCAAAAGAACTACCCCTTCTATAGTTGCATTTACAGATAACGGTGAGAGAAAAGTTGGTGATCCTGCCAAGAGACAGGCAATTACCAATCCTCAGAATACAATATTCTCAATTAAGAGGTTCATGGGCGAGACCTACGACCAAGTTACCAATGAGGTTAAGAGGGTGCCTTACAAAGTTGTTAAAGGGGACAACAACACTCCGAGAATTGACATTAGCGGAAGGTTGTACTCACCACAGGAGATCTCTGCAATGATTCTTCAGAAGATGAAGAAGACTGCCGAAGATTATCTTGGCCAAGAGGTTACTGAGGCTGTTATTACAGTGCCTGCTTACTTTAGCGACTCTCAGAGACAGGCTACCAAAGAGGCCGGTGAGATTGCAGGTCTAAAGGTTAGACGTATTGTAAACGAGCCTACCGCTGCAGCTCTTGCTTACGGTTTGGATAAGAAAAATCAGGAGGCCAAAGTTGCTGTGTTTGACCTTGGTGGTGGTACATTCGATATATCAATCCTTGAATTGGGCGACGGTGTATTTGAGGTTAAATCAACTAACGGTGATACTCACCTTGGCGGTGATGACTTTGACCATGTGATCATTGACTGGTTGGTTGAGAAGTTCAAAGAGGATAATGGCGGCATAGATTTGTCTAAGGATCCTATGGCTCTTCAGAGATTGAAAGAGGCTGCAGAGAAGGCTAAGATTGAGTTGTCATCTCAGGCGTCTACAGAGATCAACTTGCCTTACATAATGCCTGTTGACGGTGTTCCAAAACATTTGGTAACAACCCTTACAAGAGCTAAGTTCGAGCAGTTGGCAGATGCTCTCATACAGAAGACAGTTGCCCCTTGCGAAAAGGCGTTGGCAGATGCAGGTCTTAAGGCTTCAGATATTAACGAGGTTTTGTTGGTTGGTGGTTCTACCCGTGTACCTGCTGTTCAGGAGATAGTAAAGAAGATCTTTGGCAAAGAGCCTAACAAGAGTGTTAATCCAGATGAGGTTGTTGCAGTTGGTGCAGCTATTCAGGGTGGTGTCCTTGCAGGTGATGTAAAAGATGTATTGTTGTTGGATGTTACTCCGCTTTCATTAGGTATTGAGACTTACGGCGGTGTATTTACCAAACTTATTGAGGCCAATACTACTGTTCCTACAAGAAAGTCTGAGGTATTCAGTACAGCTGCAGATAACCAGCCTTCTGTAGAGATACACGTACTTCAGGGTGAGAGACCTATGGCTAAAGACAACAAGACAATAGGTAAATTCCATTTGGATGGCATTACCCCTGCTCCAAGAGGAATTCCTCAGATTGAGGTTACCTTTGATATTGATGCCAACGGTATCTTGAACGTATCTGCAAAGGATAAGAGTACCGGTAAAGAACAGAAGATTAGAATTGAGGCTTCGAGCGGACTTTCAGATGAGGAGATCAAGAGAATGCGTGATGAGGCTAAGGCCAACGAGGCTGCCGATAAGGCTGAGCGTGAGAGAGTTGACAAACTCAATCAGGCAGATGCTCAGGTCTTCCAGAGCGAGAAGAACCTTAAAGAGTATGCAGACAAGATTCCTGCAGATAAGAAATCTGCAATTGAGAATGCTACCAACAAATTGAAAGAGGCTCACAAAGCTGGCAATGTTGCCGACTTGGACAACCTTATGAAAGATTTGGAGAATGCTTGGCATGCAGCTTCTGAGGATATGGCTCGTGCAGCTCAGGCAGGTGCAGGTAGCGCTCAGCAGCAAGGTCCACAAGGCGGTGCCGGACAGCAAGGCGGTGCATCTAACAACGGCGGCAAAGACGGCGAAGTTCAGGATGTAGACTTTGAGGAGGTGAAATAGATTCCCTTACAGGTTTAATTAACTTGTTTTTCATATAAAATTTTGGTTGGGCGTGCAGTTCATAGATGGGCTGCACGCTTTTTTTGTCATATGCTTTAGTTGCTCCTCATAATAGTATTTATATCTAAAACTACTTGAATAGCGTATTCCTACGTATGGGCAATTTCAACGAACGCCAGGCGCAAATCATCAAAATGTAGAATAATGTACGATGATCACCAAACTCTTTCTTTGGGTTATATATCGTACACACATCTCATCCAGCAAAGAGGGTGTATCAAAAATACAGATACGCCCTCCATTACACTCAATATTTCAATTCCATTAAGGTTCGATTAGAATACACTTGTTATCATATTGTCTTCTTTTCTTGAATCAAATTTCAATTCCATAAAGGTTCAATTAGAATCGCAGGGGATAATCTAAACGGTTATCCAATAGCGATTTCAATTCCATAAAGGTTCAATTAGAATGGATTAGCGGCAGCACCTAACATACTAGTATCTGTATTTCAATTCCATTAAGGTTCGATTAGAATACACTTGTTATCATATTGTCTTCTTTTCTTGAATCAAATTTCAATTCCATAAAGGTTCAATTAGAATCGCAGGGGATAATCTAAACGGTTATCCAATAGCGATTTCAATTCCATAAAGGTTCAATTAGAATGGATTAGCGGCAGCACCTAACATACTAGTATCTGTATTTCAATTCCATAAAGGTTCAATTAGAATGGTAATAGGTGAGGACGCGGACGCCCTCGAAGAGCATTTCAATTCCATAAAGGTTCAATTAGAATAGAGAGCCTGTCTTAAGAGAGTTTTCAAAAACCAAATTTCAATTCCATAAAGGTTCAATTAGAATGTTAACGCATCGTATACATGTAAGCCTTAGTGGCTTATTTCAATTCCATAAAGGTTCGATTAAGACTCTGTCTTCGCACTGAAGACAATCGGCAAAGGTCCATTTTCAATTCCATAAAGGTTCGATTAAGACTCCTCCGGGGAGGACTTTACACTCTCCTCTCCAAATTTTCAATTCCATAAAGGTTCGATTAAGACACAACTTACCTGTAGACTCATCACGCGTATAAACGAATTTTCAATTCCATAAAGGTTCGATTAAGACAGATGATTTTTTAACTACTGCTATTCAAAATCCTCTTTTCAATTCCATAAAGGTTCGATTAAGACTATTAGATTTGATGAGTTGAATATGCCCGAATTCGTTTTTCAATTCCATAAAGGTTCGATTAAGACATAGTTTAAATGCGTCTTCCAAATTTGAATAATCCTGTTTTCAATTCCATAAAGGTTCGATTAAGACACAAAAGATAATCCTATTCCTTATGATAATAATATTTTCAATTCCATAAAGGTTCGATTAAGACACTCTTGACCGTGTAATGGCATCTCAAGAATTACTTTTCAATTCCATAAAGGTTCGATTAAGACGATTTTGGTCAACAAGCAAGAAAGACTCGGATAACTCTTTTCAATTCCATAAAGGTTCGATTAAGACTTATAAACGTTAGCATCTATACCACCGTCACGGGTTTTTCAATTCCATAAAGGTTCGATTAAGACACTCAATCGTCTGCACTTCCACAGCGTATTGATAATTTTCAATTCCATAAAGGTTCGATTAAGACTTATTGCAGATTATACAACGTGCTTGGTCTCTTCGTTTTCAATTCCATAAAGGTTCGATTAAGACATACTTAGACCCTCAGACTAAACTTAAAGATATCTTTTTTCAATTCCATAAAGGTTCGATTAAGACCGGAAATGTATTTATCCTATTAAGGTTAAATATTATTTTCAATTCCATAAAGGTTCGATTAAGACGTGATATTAGAATTGAACTTAATAAAAAGTTTAGAATTTTTCAATTCCATAAAGGTTCGATTAAGACACGTTTTCAAGAAGTGAGTAATTTCTTACTTCGCTTTTCAATTCCATAAAGGTTCGATTAAGACCTACCTGCAGGTATATACGCCAATCAGATAAATTTTTTTCAATTCCATAAAGGTTCGATTAAGACGAATAATACAATTCCTCCAACGCAGATACAGCTTATTTTCAATTCCATAAAGGTTCGATTAAGACGGTGCAAGGTAGGAGATAAAAGAGAATTATAGGATTTTCAATTCCATAAAGGTTCGATTAAGACAATGCTACCGTGGTTATATTGATGCCGGCTATTCGTTTTTTCAATTCCATAAAGGTTCGATTAAGACTTTAGGTGGCCATTTTTATTAATTTTTACAAAAATATTTTCAATTCCATAAAGGTTCGATTAAGACACAATATCAATATAATCATCTTCATAACGATACTTATTTTTCAATTCCATAAAGGTTCGATTAAGACCCGGAATGGTTTTCTTCTATCCAGGTAATTTTAGTTTTTTCAATTCCATAAAGGTTCGATTAAGACGCGGCCGGCAGAGATGACAGCCTACCTGCGTTATAATTTTCAATTCCATAAAGGTTCGATTAAGACCGTTTTGGATGAATTCAGTCCCGAATTTGCTCATATTTTTCAATTCCATAAAGGTTCGATTAAGACATTCAAGGATTCGTCTATTAAGCTAACTGACCCTTTTTTTCAATTCCATAAAGGTTCGATTAAGACAGCGCGTGAAAAGGAATATAAAACCAAGTATACTACGTTTTCAATTCCATAAAGGTTCGATTAAGACATAAGCACGCATACGGGTCTGAACAGGGAAGACCATTTTTCAATTCCATAAAGGTTCGATTAAGACATTACAACGTTCTGTGATGAGCCTTGCTATATTATTTTTCAATTCCATAAAGGTTCGATTAAGACACAAAAGATAATCCTATTCCTTATGATAATAATATTTTCAATTCCATAAAGGTTCGATTAAGACCCATACCTTCACCGAGATTAGTCAAACCAACTACAACTTTTCAATTCCATAAAGGTTCGATTAAGACAGCCTGTTGGCCTGTAAGAGCAGCGGATAAAAATTTTTCAATTCCATAAAGGTTCGATTAAGACGGCACACGCGCAGGCAATTGAGAAAGCGGCTATTAATTTTCAATTCCATAAAGGTTCGATTAAGACGTCTGTTAGTATGCCTGACGCATCTAATTATTACGATTTTCAATTCCATAAAGGTTCGATTAAGACATTTTGGAGCTAAATCTTTTTTAAGGTTTACTCTATTTTCAATTCCATAAAGGTTCGATTAAGACGCATGATAGGTGCCTGTCCGTTTGCCCCGGCAAACTGTTTTCAATTCCATAAAGGTTCGATTAAGACGAAGAAATGCATGTATGCACGAACAGGTGTCTGAATTTTCAATTCCATAAAGGTTCGATTAAGACTTAATAAAAGTAAAGTTAATTTTAAGCTTCAAGTTTTTTTCAATTCCATAAAGGTTCGATTAAGACTGAAAATGGTAATATCGTTGAACAGGAATTCGGGTTTTCAATTCCATAAAGGTTCGATTAAGACTCGTTCTTTCTATAGACAGAACAGGCACCAATACAATAAGTTAGCGAATGCGAAGTTACGAAAAAATAACCAAATAAAATGTTGATGCATAATAGCATTTTTTTCTCACACCTACGACAACACATTTATCTATAGCTGTATCAATAAGTCAAAGAACTATTAATGAGCTTTTTTCTATTTGATGATATCAAAATAACGCCATCGACAACAAACATCATAGGAAATTGTCAGTAGTCATCCGTTCTTTTCCAAGAATCTGCTTGTCCATGCTATAACCCATTTTATTCGAGAATATAATAACACTGTCTTCATCTTCTTGAATAATACTTTTCATCCTTATCTTCAGTTCGCGCAACTTCACCTCTGAAAGTTCACCCTCCAAAACTGAATTCTGAATCCAATTGAGATACTGTCGGCAGAGTTTGAGCATTTTACCAACACGCTTCTCTCTCACATCATAAACTACAATCACATACATATAGTCACCATTTATACTATTTTGCCTTTTTAATTCTCATTATCTCGGAATGGTCACCAATACATTTTAAATGGTTTATACTCCTCTATTTCCAATAAGTCCTTTAACAACTTATAACACTCCAACTTAATAAGATGCTTGTAGCTCACGTTCCTTCCGAGTGAGCGATGACGAAATGTCTCGTTATAACGTTCCTCCATAGCCTTGACAAAAATCTTCTTTCCCTTTTCGTTAAGAAAACACTTGTTAAGTTTTTTGTCAAAATGCATTGACGACATAGCATGCTTGTTAAGCACCTTAAATATAACACGATCAACGATAATAGGTTTGAATATCTCTGATATATCAAGACATAACGAGTAACGTCGTTCTCCTGGTGTATGCAGAAAACTTATTGTGGGATTGAGCTGCGTCTGGTGCACAGCACGCAGAGTCTCTGCATAGCACATCATGTTGCCGAATGATATAAGAGCATTCACCTCATTTTCAGGCGGTTGTTTTGTACGCGAGCCCATATTGAAATCGTCAAGAACAATATCAAAAGCAGAATAATATGTCTGTCTGATATTTCCCTCTATGCCCATTATCTCCTCAACGCTCTTCGCTTCAACAAGGCTTGCAGCATAGCCTTTTATCAAGTCAATAGCCGCCTGAAGATCCTTGCCGCGACGGTTGTAGTAGTTAAGGTTCATCGTCATATTCCAAGCTGCACCTTGAATGAACTTGCGAGCCAGTTCCACACGTTTTTTCTTGCTCTGATAGGCATTAGCCTGAGCAATGAGAGCCTTTCCAGAAAGCAGCCCGTCGCGGGGCATGAAGCTGCCCGTGTAGTTCTCGTAGTAATCAAAGAAATGCACAGGGATGTCCTTTTGTCCTAAGAAATTGAATAGCGCACTATTTGCCATCAGACTTCCAAAGGCATAAAACTCCGCCACATCCTCCACCGGAATATAGCGTGGTTGCTGGCGCGTCTCCTCTCCGTCATCGGTCACAGTCACAGGCGTAAACTTCAATGTATTGTCCTTGCGCTCCATTATGCCTGCATTAAACAGATAGAAAGTTCTTTTCATTTCTCATCCTCTTTTTCATTAGTGTAACAAAACTCGTAGTAGCTGCAATTCTTGCAGATACCTTTTTTCTCAAGTGGCGGACATTCGGGCAAACTGATAACCTGCAAAATGCTGTCTATCATCTGGCGTATATACTCACGGTCAATATCGCTAAGCAGTACCTCTTCTGTCTTGCGTAACAACGGATATTCAAGCACGCCTGTCACACCAATGATGCCATGCTGCTCAAACACGTACATATAATATTTGAGTTGCCACTCATGAGCTTTGTCTACTTTGTTAGATTTCTTAATCTCATGAATGACCTTATTCTTTGCATCAAAATAGTCCACTTTAATGCCATCAATCTCAACTTCCTCATACCGTGATGCTCGCTGCGAGTAACTTGATTCATGTATCAACTTTCCCTCATAGACCAAGTCTGATTCCTGTTCCATGTTGATACCATTCGCAAAAAGCCATAGCTTACGATGGCACAATTGGTAATAACTGAAATGTGTACCTGTTACTATCATAAGAAATTATCCTCCACTTGCTGCTCATTCTTGTCATCTATATTAAATTGTAATCCCAATTCTGAACTATAAGATGTTTTTATAACATACACATCTTTAGTCCTAATACTTTCACCCAAGTTTACAGGATAAATAAACGGCCTCAATTCAACCTGTCCACAAGACAAAAGAGACTTAAGGCGTTTAGTTGAAATTGACACTAACAGCGATTCCGCTTTTATAAATTCACAATCAGAAATGTACTGTTTATATTCTTCAAGCAAAGATAATGGTAACACTTTTTCTCCATCAAACTGTCTATAATAGTCTTCTTCTCTTTGTTCACTGTATGCCAACGGTGCCATCTCTTCAGATATGAACTTTTCAAAAAAACGCTTTGTATCATCAAACTCACCTTTATTGTCCTCTTCCCAATTAGGATATACATAATCAATGTACTCTTGCAATTTATACTCTCTGACTATTCCATCGTCTTTTGACACTATCATATCAAAAGCATTAATTGTTCTTACAACCACATCTTTGTTTTTATATATGAAGTGATCTTTTTTTCCAGGTTCCTTAAATATAAAACATGGACAGATACCTTTCTTGCATTTTCTATTTACTCTGCCAAATCTCTGTATTAGGGCATCTATGGGCGCGGGAGATGAGAAAAGGACATCGTAATCAATATCAAGACTTACTTCTATTGCCTGTGTTCCTACCAATACCTGTGTTGCCAGACTGCTCAAAAGCCGTTCTTTTTCATTTCTATCTTTAGCGCAGAATCGTCCATGAAGTAACACTTTTCCATCTGAATCCAACGACTGATATACATACTGGGCGTCATCAACTGTATTACAAACGACAAGTACTTTTAATCCTCTATCAATATACTCTTGAATGAAAGGGATGCTGTCCAACAATATTCCGTCTTTCAGCACTATCTTGTGGCGCACCAGTTGTTCATAGAGGACTTTATTTGCTACTACTTTATGATAAGGAGCCAATGCCACAGACAATTCATTAAGCATAAATGTAGGCAGTGTTGCTGTCATTATATGAACACGGACTTTCAACTGCGTTATAGCAAAACGCAACAGAACCATCAATTGTGCAAAGGTTCTTGCATCATACGCATGAATTTCATCAACTATAAAATAAGCACCAGACCATTCGACAAGACCTTTTTCAAAGCCCTTTAATCCATACAGGTTTTTCAATAATTGAAATGGCGTTGCAATTTTTAATGGAGTTATCATTGTCCTAAAGCCTTCTGCAATTTTTCTGACAGACATACAATCTTCTGAAGATTCAGAGAATTTTGACTCAAGATATTGCAATATCTTACTGTGTAGCATACCAACTTTATCCTTACCAATATCACCAGCCAAGCGTTCATACATTGCGTTTATAGATGCCGTATACGGCAAAATATAAAACACCCTCCCCATACCTCGGTCTTTGATTTGGCATCTCAACCAGTTTATTGCTGATTCTGTTTTACCTGTTCCCGTTGGTGCTGTCAAAATGATGTTACCTACATAATTCCCTGCTTGACGTTGGTGTTCATAAAGAGTATATTCATTTAAGTATGCAAAATCACTAAAGTCTAATGATTTAAGCATTTGTATCCCAGCTGATGCCATGTGGTCGCATTGCTTAAGAGCTCCTACCAACAATACATTTTCAATTATATTCTCGTTTTGCGTGCCTTTTGCAGCCCTTAAATATTTTTTTATCATTGACATCATATCAACACTGCCGTTTTCTT
The DNA here is from genome assembly GCA_900544815.1 of uncultured Bacteroidales bacterium. Taxonomy (GTDB): domain Bacteria; phylum Bacteroidota; class Bacteroidia; order Bacteroidales; family UBA932; genus Egerieousia. The sequence continues at coordinate 28,236 of UQWT01000005.1, forward strand.
TCAACGTAATACCATATTGCTGCATCAAATCACATATTGCATCAAAATTCAGTTTTTTGCATTCATCATCATAATTTAGTCCATTATCATCAATCTCACTGTCATCTTCAATATAGTTTTTATTCGCAAAATGAAACAAATCAAGCAGAGATTTATGGTGTCCTAAAATAGCAAGTATACCATTTTGTCCAAGCAATTCTTTACAATCAGAATTTAACGCAAAGAAAAGAGAGAAAAGTTCATGGCGTTGAAAATACCATTCGTTATTTTTCCCAAGAAGATACTTCTGAAACTCTCTGTGTGCCTTTCCTGTATCATGTAGTATTATTGATACTTTCAACTTTTTCCAGAAAGCAATACGGTTGTTAACAGGAATATTAGGAAGCTCTCTTTTTAATTGGCAATAAATATTAAGGCAATCATCTATATGTTGCTTAAGTGTAGTCTCCGGTTCCGATTTTGCAAGAACCGAAGACTGCATATTTCTATTTGAAATACTTTTATCCAACGTTTATCTTATGAAAGTAAATGTCTATTTCTTTATCGTCAATCACGTCTGTATACGCCGTCAATTTTGTTTCAAAGCCATCATTGTCATAATTAATAACAGAATATGGCTGAGTCCCAAGATTTTCACGTGGTAATGTATTTGTAAAGTATTGGGGTAAAGCTTGAATTGCACCAGGGAGGAAATTTCCCATGAATGGAACAATCTGACCTCTGATATTTGAGGCATTTTGCTTCATCTGCAGTTCCTTTTCTGATATATTACAAACTGTAGCCAAATCATTGCTTCTGCCAAGAAGTACTTGAAAAAATGGATGTCTGAAATAATCAGCCAATTTCTGATTTTTCAAATAGACAAACAGTCTGCATTCATAAAGAAACTCTCTTCGTAAAACATTAGATTTCACATCTTTCTTAGGAGTGCCATTCTTTGTTTCCACCTGATATATTGTTTCCAAATCCTCGACCTTAGCTTGATAATCAAAATAGTAGCCTATTTCTTCATCTTTAAAACTAAGATACTCTCCAGCACAAGCATTTATCAGCCCCAGTACCGTACTCATTGGTGGAACACATAAAGTCGGCTGATACCCAGATATTATATTAGGATATCTGAAACTTGCCGTCCACGATGTTATTTCTATACGGTACACCCTCATACTACCTTATTTGGGATTTTAATTGTTCTACATACTTATCAATTGCAGCATTTACAGACAGATATTCTACTCTATCTTTATAGTTTTCTACTAATTCTTTCAACTCCTTGTCATAATCATCAAAGAATCCACGTCTACGACCTATAAAAATTTTTCCAATAAAGTTCTCCTTATAGTCTTCTAAAATTTCCTTCAATCCTGCAACACTCAATACTGCCTGTTCATCCCTATCTCCTTTTGAGATAGCAATGTGCGAGAAAGGATGATTTCCCGTGTTCGTCGTTGCCAAAACTATAATTTTTGGTGTTATATCTCCCATATTATTTGTTTGCATGGCTCCGCCAGAAATATTCTTCAGTGCAAGAACCGTGTCGGTTATCCGTTGCTGACGAACAGCCATAGGAAGACGGACCAATTTGCCAGTTCCAAATGGATCATCTTCTTCTGAAGCACCTTCTCTAAAAGCTTTTTCCCTTAAAGTCTCTGAAAGATTTTTATATCCTGAACGGTTATAGTCTGAAAAAGTTCCAGCCATATCCACATCCAAAGAGAACATACCCTTCATTATCGCACTATATTCCTGACGGACATAAGGAACAGAATCACCATCCTGACGTGCCATACTTGACCAATTTGAAACAGGATGAATAGAAGCCACAGAAACCAAAGCAGAATTTTTTAGCGGAGAGATACGTGTTACTGTGATATTGCGTGATTTCATCTTACCTTTTTCTTCATACTCTTCTGTTGCAGCTCTCATATAACCAAAAATGTCATCATCAGGATAAGTTATCGGGTCTGCATTAGTGAATGCAATGTTCGTGTCTCTTGTCACTGGGGATAATGTCCAACCAAGATTCTTCTGCAAAGCATCTCTCCACCAATATCTCCATGCTTGCCCAGAAACATATACATAGTTCTGTCCGTTTTTGGAAATAGACTTAGTCTTGACAGCATTGTCAAAATTAGTCGTTTTATCCTTGCCTGCATTGTTTAAAGCTACGACGTCTACATCCAGAAGCACATAGCCCTGCACTTTAATACTTTCTGTCATAATTATTCTTTTTTATTGTTGTTCTACATCTTCTATTTCTATTTTTTTCTTTAAAGAATGCAATCTTTCATAAATTGCAATCAACAAAACATCTCTCATCTCTTTCCATGAATCTGTATCGGGAAAGAGATAGTCTACATAATCTTTAACAGTTACAATGGCCTCCTCATTACCATTTTCATAATAAGGCTTCACTATATCATTTAACACATAGCGTCTCAACAAATATGAACTATTTACTGCATTTAACTTTTTAATGGCTTTGCCAATGCCTCTGTCATCATTGCTTTCAGTGATGAAAGTAGCCATTTTATTTATTTTCTCAATTGTTTCCTTTTTCATATTTCTAATCTTTGTTACATAGTATTTTACTATAATAAAGTCAAAACTGTTCTCTTTTGAATACTCCAAAATATCAGGTAAAATTGATTCACCGTTTATTAGTTTTTCATATATTCTATTGCCCCAATATTGAAATTCATTTTCTCCTATCTTTCGAATATCTTTCCCTACAGTCAAACTATACTCTTTATCAGAAGTATATTTCCCGCCCTTTATATGATAATAATGAGACACAAAGTTATGCCAGTTATCTTTATGTTTGACTTTCATTACAAATCGGTAGAAATCCAATACAGGAAAAGGAAGAGATATAACTTGCAAATCTGGTGATGTACCAAAGTTTGTGTAAAGATACATCTGCAAGTTGCATTTAGTATCATCATCAAATTGTATTTTCTTATTTATTAAAACTTTATCAACAAATCTAAATAATGCCGTACCTGTTGATACGGATTTTGATTTTAATACAGAGACAGATGTATTATTCATTATACATTCCATATTTCGCTTACACACTAGTTTAGCAAAAAAAGCCGATATTTTAGGATTACTGCTATTCAGCAACGAGATACGTCCCTGAAGTTGCTCACATGCCAAAGGTAAGAAAAAACATCTAAAAATAACCTCCTTTGAGACCATTATACCATTCTGAAACCAATGATGAAAGTTAGAAAAAGTGCTAGAACCTGACAACACAAAATTATCACGTCCTCCAACAAACACTTTGCCTTTTTTCCCTGTAACTCTGCAATAGCCATCTATTCCATTAACATCATTTATAAGGGACAAAAAATATTCATAAGTTTCTGTTTTCTTCCTGTCTCCTTTAAATGCAGGTTGAGTAATTTTAGAGTTTAAGAAGAATGGATTGATCCTTCCATCCCATCTATCCACATAAATACTCGCAGCCTTTTCTACAAGCACAAGAATATCAGCATCAGGATAATAATGTGAAAATTCATCAAGAGCATAGCCACCTGCATCCACGAAAGGATCTCCAGTAGGTCTGAACAACCATTCATAATCTATATTTTCTATATCTCGTTTCATACTTACTTATATTACATTTATAAATCCAAAACCTTGCGAACACTGTTCTCCTATACCCCCATCGCAGGCAATCCTCATCAGTTCTAAAGGAGCCTTCATTGTGAAGCAAAATAGGAATCCACGCACGCGGGTCTCGTCATTTGTTTCCCCTTTGATGGTTATGAGTTTAGATCTTACGGTCTTTTTTTCTACTGCAAAATCAAAATCTGCGATATCAAAATCAAACGGATGTCCGTTAATACTCTCATATTTTGACATCAAACCTTTGAGTATGCCCTGCTTGAACTGTGGAGTATCGGGCGACAGGTATTCCACACGCCCGTTTGTATTATGCTTTATACACACTGGAGACTGCGCCTTGAACCTAATTTCTTCCAATACTGCTGCAGAAGGTATAGCTTCCACTCCTACAATATCAAACGCCACTTTAAATTTCTTATTGCCAATAACAAAATACTGCTTGTCAAATAATCCTTGAATAAACTCTACGGTGCTCTTCTCTGGAATAAAACTTATGTACCAAATAACTTTATCGCTTATTATTTCCAAACAACCAGCACTTGGTATTGCACGATATTTTGTCGGGAAAAACGGGGAATAGGAAAACAGTTTGAACCTCTTGCCATTATCAAGCATATAACCATTCTCATGCAGCCATGCCGAATATTGTCTATCAGCTTGTGCCAATATACTGTAGACAACAGCCGACTGCTCGTATTGATAGTTGAAAGGCAAGCAACTGCCATATTTTCGGTTTATATTCAGCGTCAATTTAAATTTCATATTAAAGTTTGTTTGAAAATCATATATTTGACAGCTTTAAAGGTAGCGTCTTTTAAGTAAATATACAAGAATAATATACCTCATTTCTATTTTTTTTCAACATACCAATGCGCTACACGTGGTATATTAATATATCTTTATTCAGTTGCCTTTCTGTGTCCCGCCAGGGCCTTGAACCCGACACGTGGTATATTAATATATCTTTATTCCCGACAAAGTGCCAAACTTTATGCTGTATGTAGAATAAATAAACTCTTATGATATAAGATTATGGCATAAAAAAAGAAATTGCATCAAATATATCTGGATGGGGATATAGTGAAAAAAATAAAAAGATAACTTTGTAGAAAAATACATTATTAAACCAAGCATGAAAATCCTTGAAATTAATTCGTCCAAGTTGATTTATCAAAGATTTCCATCTTGAGAGAGAACGGTAGTGAACAGCAAGTTTGGTTTGAAGATAGACAAATGAAAGTTATGGTTTTAAGGAAAAATTTAACCATTTACTTTATTGATTATCTGTACATTGTTTCAATAGATAAAACACTAAAATCTAAATGATATGGGATTAGATATTTATGCAGGGACACTGACACGCTATTACAGCCGTAATTGGAAGAATATAGTACAGCAACTTTCGGAAGAAAATGGGCAGAAATGCGTAATGAAAGACGGCAATGGTAATGAGATAAAGCCTGTGGAGAGCAAGGAGGAAATAGAGCAGATTTGCGACACTGTATGCCAATGGGCTGACAATTTTGCTACAAGCATTGATCCGCCTCTACCTTCTCCATTATGGGACGAGAAAAGTGAGCACGACTATTTTACCGACAAACCGGATTGGGAAGCTTATGGGGCTTTAGTAATGTTACAGGCTTGTTGTCTGCAAAATCATCCTTGGCCAGAATATGTAAGAATCGGTTGGAATGTTTTTAATGAGTCTGTTGTCAAAAAAGCCATGTCTCAGGAAACTGCCAATTCTTTGCTATCTAACGTAAGTTTTTGGCTGCCTATTCCAAGAAAGGCCATTTTCGTCACAACGTTGCCAACAGGAGAAGAAGTATCTATCTCTACAGTCTCACTGTTAAAACAGGAATTAGAGGAGCTGAACCAACAGATCTGGAAAGCAGACGAAGCTACCATACTCTCTTGGAGAAACGACAAATACTATGTTCCTGCAAAACAAAAAGAGCCTAAACTCTTTCTCGGGTTCATCCGTCGTACAAATAAACAAGAGAGATATCGCACAGAAGAATTGGCTCAATGTGCCTACTCAATGCTGTATCAAGCTGTAAGTTTTGCCACTGAACAACAAGTGCCAATTTTATTGGATTACTAAAAAATTCTAAATATTTCATAGAGCAAACCGTGACGATTTGTCACGGTTTCATTCCTACCTATTCTAAACAATCGTTTTACGGCATATAATCTCATTCAATCCTTTTAGATATTACCGTATCTGATTGCCCAAAACATTTAGCTGAACATCAATTTTTTCATCATCTGTCTATACCATCTCTCGACAGAACTCCTTTAGTGTAATAGTGCTTAACCTCCTGCATATCTGTAACAAGGTCTGCAATATCTATAAGTTTTTCAGAGGCATAGCGGCCTGTTATCACCACCTCAACGGCAGGTTGTCGCATGTGTAGCACACATAAAACAGCATCCTCTGTCAACAGCCCCAAATAAATGGCAACAGTAAGCTCATCCAAAATCACAACATCCCATTTCCCGGAAGAGATTTTCTCTGCACACTCACGCAATCCTTTTTTTGCAACTTCAATATCCGCCTGAACAGGTTTTCTATCTAACAGACAACCATTTCCAAACTGCTCAATACAAATCTTGCCAAAGCCATCTGCATCAAAATGGCCTGCAAGCAGGTCACAAAGCCTCGTTTCATTGTATTTCATGGATTTGACAAACTGCCCTATAAACACACTCTTGCCGGCACACAGCGCGCGTATAGCAAGCCCGAATGCAGCAGTCGTCTTACCTTTGCCATTACCTGTATAAACATGAATATAACCTGTTTCCCCAATCATAACTATCTACTTGAATTCTATTTACAATAAGCTATACCTTTTTCTTCCCGACAAATTTAGCATTAGCTATAGTACTCTCTTTACTTTTTAAAAATTGCCAAAGCCAAAGCTTTTAACTCATAATTAGAACCAGTTCTTCTCTCCGTGTCAATCAACTGCTATTGCTCTCAATCAGCCTGAAACGGCTGAGTCGTCCTTTTTAGTCTGTTTTGCATCCTAACAGTCCTTCAACAGACGCCGTTTCTTATAGGCTGCTTTCGGCAACCGCTCTTCCGCTGATTAACAAGTCGTTCACAACTGTTTCTAATTACTCTCTTTACTCTTAAATTAGCCAAAGCCAATGCTAACGCTAACGCCAATCATATGGCTACCTTCCAAAAATTTCGTGGAGTTCTTTGTTGGAGAGCTTTCCTATCCAGTTCTCGCCTGTTGATACTGTCATCTCTGCAAGATGCTTTTTACTTTGTATCATGGCATCTATCTTTTCCTCAAAGGTGTTTTGAGTAATAAAACGATACACCTGTACATTATTGTGTTGCCCTATACGATAAGCTCTGTCTGTTGCTTGAGCCTCAACGGCAGGGTTCCACCAAAGATCGTAATGTATTACATGTGTTGCCGACGTAAGGTTAAGCCCTGTGCCGGCAGCCTTTAGAGAGAGAATGAAAATTTTGCTGTTGCGGTCGTTTTGGAAACGTTCAACCATAGCTCCTCGCTGTTTTAAGGTACAACCGCCATGGTAAAATATAGGATCCTCATCTAACTCTTTGCGGATAAAGTGTACAAGCAGATCTCCCATCTCCCTAAACTGGGTAAAAACGAGTACTTTCTCATTGGCATCAACAATACTTTTAAGCAGATCCAACAACATCTCTGTCTTTCCGGAAAGATGAGCGTCTATACGATTATCTTTTAGGAATTGCGTTGGGTGATTGCATATCTGCTTTAAAGCCAGCATCATCTGCAGGATAAGGCCTTGACGTTTAAAGAGGGATTGGTTATCATCTCCCTCTATCCCCTCTATGACAGACATACAGCGTGTGAGGGTCTCATGATAAAGGGCCGCCTGCTCCGCCGTAAGAGAGGCAAACTCATTACGCTCTATTTTGTCGGGAAGATCTGAAATAATACTTTTATCTGTCTTAAGACGTCTCATCATAAACGGTGCGGTAACCTTCTTGAAACGCTCTGCTACATGCTTGTCTCCAAACTTCTGTATAGGGCGGGCATAATTTTGAACGAACTCCTTCTGCGAACCAAGGTAGCCTTTGTTGGTAAAATCAATAATGCTCCAGAACTCAGACAGGCGGTTCTCCACCGGCGTACCGCTCATTGCAATGTATGACTCTGCAGGAATGCTGTGAATCGCCTTGCTTTGGCTTGTATCGCTGTTCTTTATGTTTTGTGCTTCGTCAATGACAAGCATCTGCCATTTAAGTTTCTTTAGTTTGTCTGCATCTGAGCGTACAACTCCGTATGTTGTAAGAAGAATGTCCGATGTTTTACATTCGTCTGTTGTAAGATCTCTTGACGAGCCATGATATATTGCAGTCGTTAATTGCGGGGCAAAACGGGCAACCTCAGATTCCCAATTATGCAACAAACCGGTAGGTACAACTACAAGCGCCTTCTTCTTCTCTAATCCACCCTCCTCTTTCACCTTTTGGAGTAATGTAATGACTTGCAAAGTTTTACCTAAACCCATATCATCTGCTATAATACTACCAAAACCTATCTTCATATTGCGGTACATCCACGAAAAGCCTCGCTCCTGATAAGGTCTTAACGTTGCCTTTATCCTCTTTGGAAGTGGAATAACAGACTGCGAAGTAAATCTTTTGATCATATCCCGAATCTCATCTGTAAGTTCAATTGGAGTTCCAAGGTACTCACCGCTCAATGCGGTTTGAAGCAGTTCACCGGGCTTTAATTTAGGTGTAGTATTCAGCACTTTTTTCAGTTTTGCCATTGCCGCTTCATCGATAAAGATATACTGTTCCTTAAACTTTAGCAGTCCTTTGGCACTACCAAGCATTTTGGCAAATTCATCAGGAGAAAACATCTCATTATCTATGGCAATACGCCAGTCAAATGCTAAAAGATCGATCATAGACATGTAGCCCCCGGATTCCTTCTGCTTGGATTTTAATCTTACTGTTATCTGCGGCTTGATAAGATGTTGAAGTGCCTTTGGCAACATCACATTTACGCCAAGAAGCTTTACTGCCGGAATTACCTGTTGCAGAAAGCCTGAAAACGACTGCAACGATAACAGGATACTCTGTTTTCCTCCATTGTTAATATACTGATTCAACTCCCCCACTATATCGCACAGGATAGCAAGCTGTTTTAATATCTCCACCCTTTGCAGGTCAAAATGAGGTTCTGTCATGATCTCCTCTAAAGAGTGGCTGTCTACCAAAACATCAACTGCAAAGTCATCCTCTGCCTCCTCTATTTTAAATGTTACTTTATACTTGCTCTGCATAAAGTAACGGTCTAACCAGGAACGTATTCCGCCGGGGATATTGTTTTCTCCTATACCGTCAAAAGCATATTCTCCTCCATTAAAGAAGATCTTACAGAAACTGTTGGCATTCCCACCATGCGCCAATAGATGGACAATATCTGTAATAACTTTGCAAACTAACGATTGCTGCTGTTGCAAATGCTCCACAACATAGCGAGTCTCCTCATCAATCATTGCAGGTTGCCAGACGATTTGGTATTTTTTGCTTTGTATACTTTTTGCCCGCCCACGTCCTTTGCGTATGATGGTCTCGCAATATATCTGCGGTACGACACAGCCATGAGCTATCAGCTGCAGGGCACAAACCACAATGCCTCTTGCAGCCACCACCGTGGGATGATAGTCGGGAAGCATATCGGTATTGACCTCCAACAGTTGCTGATAGAATGAAGGCATAAAATTTTCGGCACTGCATGCGGCACTCTTTGTTATTCTATCGATTGATTCGTTGAGAAGCTGCCGCTTGTCCTGTAACACCTTGTCTGCTTCTTTAGCTATATATACCAACTCTTTCTGATAAGCCTCCTGAAAATTACCGTCATTGCAGAAAGCCGGAGAAGGTGGCAAAAGATTGGAAAGAGGTAATGTAAGGTCTCTCAATTGCGAATAATCCACGACAATGTTTTCATTATCTGTATTCAATGAGAATGGTTCATTATAAACTTTGTCTATGCTCTCTACCTCCATTATCTCCGAGGAATCTGCTACGATGCCACGAGACTCCAACTCTGCCAAAAGGTCTACACCATGAAGTGAGAAGACCAGAAAAGGGTTATTGTCTATCTCCATGCAGATTTTATAGATGACGGCGGCAAGATGTTTACATGGCACAGCCCAATCCGGGCACGAACAATACATCTGCAGGTCTGACCACTCTTTTGGGAAAAGGGGTATGCCTGCCTTGTCTGCCATTTGAGCAACAGATTCGTCCAATTGTCTGTTGAAGAGCTTACTCAGCACTACAGGTTGATCTCTTATAAGTTCAATTAACTTATCTATCTCCTTATTAAAAAAAATTGGCAACACTATTGTTTCTTTATATGGGGTACGTCTGCTTCCCTTAACCTTTGCCTTAATGACATTGCCATTGAATATAATCTCCTGCACCATCCCGTTTTTTGCGTATGATGCACCTCGAGACAATCTGTTACTGTAATCTATATTTTTGAGTGCACCAAGCCATTGCTGCCCCCACCACGTTTTTCCATATTTTGTTGCCATTCTTATCTGTTTTATCTTTTTGCTATGGACAAAAATAGTTAAAATCTCACATGTATCCATTTATTAAGTAAGCGTTAAAAATAAGTTCGCTTTCGCGCAGCTTTTCCTCGCCATGGCAAAGCTCAAGCAAGTTTGCTTTGCTTATATGGCTTAAGGAAAAGGTTCGCTTTCGCGCAGCTTTTCCTCGCCATGACAAAGCTCAAACAAGTTTGTCTTTGCTCATTTGGCTTACGGAAAAGGTTGGTAAAGATTTAGCAGTATTTTTGAGAAAAGACAATTAAAGATTACCAAGTTATTTTTTTAAGATTACTATAGGGCTGTGCCGTAAAAAATGAGGATAACATTATCATTTATTCTGTACCTTTGCCGGCCTATGACAAATAACACAATTTTGGATATTGTTCTATAAGCAGTCTGAGCGTTTTCTATAAGACGCGAGATTGCATCTTTTTAAGGTCTCTCAAAGACAATCTTTTTGAGAGCGTGGGGTGTTTCGCACCATATTAACACACTTTTTATACAAATAAATAATAACGCACATTTTGCTTGCAAGGCTAAATATGAGTTGACGGCAGAAAACCGAGCTGCAAAAAACCAAGCCACAAAAACGTAGCGGTTGGAAAAGCTCATAATAAGCTAACAACCAAGATGTACAAAATAAAACATTAGAACAATGAATAAAGAAAACAGCGAATCTGCATACGATTTTGATTTTAATTTAATAAACGATTTTTTTCTTAATGCCAAACGTCAGGGGCCCGGTAGCGAAGAGGCTACCGTAAAGGCTTTAAACTTTATAGACGGGATAACCAAGGACACCATGATTGCGGATTTGGGATGCGGTACAGGGTGCCAGACGATCTATTTGGCAAACAATACTCCTGCACAGATAACAGCATTGGATATTGCATCGGAAAGTATAGAGAAACTCAACAACACCATTGTCCAAAAGAACTTGGGTAATAGAGTCAAAGCCATAACAGGCTCAATGGACAATTTGCCATTTGAGAAGAACTCTTTAGATATTATCTGGAGTGAAGGGGCAATCTATCATATTGGATATGAGAAAGGCTTGCAGTATTGGAGAGATTATCTCAAACCAAACGGCTATATTGCTGTTACAGAGAGCACATGGTTTACCAATGAGCGTCCGGGCGAGATTAATGATTTCTGGATGGCAGGATATCCTCAAATAGGCACAATGCCGGTAAAGATTGAGCAGATGCTTAGAGCGGGATATATGCCTGTTGCAGCGTTTATTCTTCCCGACAATTGCTGGACAGATAATTATTACACCCCTTTGGCTCAAACAAGAAGAGATTTTCTTGCGGAACACACAGATAACCCTGCTGCAAAAAAATGGGTGGACTTTTCCATTTATGAAGAGGAGCTTTACAAAAAGTACAGCACCTATTACGGTTATGCTTTCTATATCGGGAAGAAGATTTAAATAGTCACTAATCAGGGCCTACATAGTTTATAGTTTAAATTAAGCTAAAGCTAACGCCAAAGCCTATGCGGGCCTTGATAGTTTACAGTGTATAGTTTACTGTTTATAGTCAATTGAAAAAAATATTAGTTTTGCAGCCCAAAAGATGTCATAATTATTACCATAGTTTTGCAGTTAATGGACGAAAAGATACAGATTAAAGAGAATATGTCTTTAAAGAATTGGATTACGCTAACAGGCCTCACATTGGCCGCTTTCGTATTCAATACGTCTGAGTTTATACCAATAGCTCTGCTATCTGATATTCAGGCAGACTTTAGCATAACAGAGGCCAAAGCCGGCATGCTTATCTCCGTATATGCCTGGATGGTAATGCTCCTCTCTCTGCCTTTAATGATTATGGCATCTAAAGTTGAGCTTAGAAGGCTTATGCTTTGGTTGGTTGCTCTGTTTGCAGGATTCCAAATAACCTCTTTTCTGTCAACAGGCTACTATATGCTTATGGCATCGAGAATTGGCGTTGCATGCACCCATGCCATCTTCTGGTCTATTGTCTCTGTCATTGCCGTCCGTATTGTCCCTGCAAAATACAGTTCCGTAGCGCTAAGCTCGGTTGTAACAGGTTCATCACTTGCAATGGTATTAGGATTGCCTATAGGCAGGATAATAGGCTTGCAGATTGGATGGAGAATGACCTTTCTCAGCATAGGGATCTTTGCAATCCTTACATTCATCTACCTGTTGAGTACACTTCCTGCGCTTCCGGCAAAGGACAGATTCTCGGTTAAGGAGCTACCTGCACTTCTAAAGAACAGGACATTGATAAATATGTACATATTTACGCTGATGGTGGCAACCTCTTTCTTCATAAGCTACAGTTACATAGAGCCATTCTTGGGGCAGGTTGCACAGATGTCTGACCAATGGATAACATACACTCTTATGATATTTGGTGTTGCAGGTTTTATTGGAAGCGTAGCTTTTTCGCTGTTTTACACAAAGGACAGATTCCGTTTTATGAACATGGTGCTTGCATGTTGCGCCGCTGCACTAATACTTTTGCTCCCCGCATCTGCAAGTATTCCTGTTACCATTATTCTCTGTGTAATATGGGGAATAACGCAAACCGCGTACAATGTATCAATGCAGTCTGAGATTATAAGTGTCTCACCGGAAGGGACAACAGCTGTGTCAATGTCTATATTCTCCGGAATATTCAATCTTGGAATTGGTTCGGGTGCTTTAATAGGCGGATATGTATGTGATAATATATCTATCTCATATATAGGCATATTTGCCGGAGGACTTTGTTTGCTTTCATTGCTTTACTGGCTATACGAACTATGCCCTCTACTAAAGACGTTTTACATAAAAAAACAGGGGTAACCCAAAAGGTGATTACCCCTTTACTCTCTTTACCCTAAATCAGCCAACACCATATTAGTTAATAGTTTATGGTTTATTGTTTAAAGTAAGTCTGTAAGTTTATAGCTAAAAGAAAACCGTTTTTCATCTTTACTCTATAAACTATAAACTTTTATAGTGCTGTCTATACACTTTCAACTAAATAAACGCTAACGCCAAAGCCAAAGCCCCTACAGATCACTCTCTTTAAGTCTCTCTGCATTCTCGGCAATCTGCAACTGATCAATAACCTCCTGAATATCACCATCCATAAACACAGGCAGGTTGTACATGGTCCAGTTTATACGGTGATCCGTAACACGGCTCTGCGGATAGTTGTAAGTTCTGATCTTTGCAGAACGGTCTCCTGTAGAGACCATTGTCTTACGCTTGGCAGAGATCTCATTAAGATATTTCTCATACTCCATATTGTACAGACGGGTACGAAGCTCCTGCAACGCCTTGTCGTAGTTTTTCAGCTGGCTCTTCTCATCCTGACACTGAACAACAATACCGGATGGTATGTGCGTTAGTCTGATTGCCGAATATGTGGTATTTACAGACTGTCCGCCCGGGCCTGACGAGCAGAAAGTATCCTTACGAATATCCTTCTCATTAAGCTCAATATCAAACTCATCCGCCTCAGGAAGCACTGCAACGGATGCAGCCGAGGTATGCACACGCCCCTGTGTCTCTGTCTGAGGAACACGCTGAACACGGTGAACACCTGATTCATATTTGAGCACACCATAAACGCCATCGCCTATAACCTTAAAGATAATCTCCTTAAATCCACCAGATGTACCCTCGCTCTGGCTTGTGATCTCCATCTTCCACCCCTTACGCTCAATAAACTTTGCATACATCCTAAACAGATCACCCGCAAAGATAGAAGCCTCGTCGCCACCGGCACCGCCCCTAATCTCCACAATGGCATTTTTCGCATCCTGAGGATCCGCAGGAATAAGCAATAACTTTATCTCCTCCTCTTTGTCCGGAAGAACAGACTCCAACTGCGCCACCTCCTCCTTGGCCATCTCCCTAAGCTCCTCATCCTTCTCATTCTGAAGTATATCCTTTGCCATTTCATAATCCTCAACCATCTTCTTATACTTCTCGCCAGCCGTGATTATAGGACCCAGCTCCTTGTACTCCTTGTTAAGTTGGACATACTTTTTCATATCGGACATAAGAGCAGGATCAGAGATCTGCTGCTGCAGACTGTCATATTTGGTACGTAACCCCTCTATCTTTTCAATAAGGCTATTTTCGCTCATAAATATTCTTTTCTAATCTTTTAACCCACAAAAGTAAGTAAATTTTGCTTCCCGACAAACTATGACAAGGCTTCCAACCTCTGTTTAAGAGCCTTCATCTCATCCCTGAACTTGGCAGCACGCATAAAATCCAATTCAGAAGCAGCTTTCTCCATCTCCTTTTTAGCGGCAGCAACAGCCTTGGTTAACTGTTCCTTTGTCATGTGAGCCACAATAGGATCCTCCAAAACGCCATTAGACTCACGGCTCTGCTCATACGCAGAGACATCACGCCCGAGCACGTTTCGTTCTGTCTTGTAGATCTGTGTAGGGATAATATTATGCTCTTTGTTGTATTCCATCTGCTTCTCACGTCTGCGATTGGTCTCATCTATTGTTCGTTGCATACTGCCCGTTATGTTGTCTGCATACATTATGACCAACCCGTTTATATTTCGTGCAGCCCTTCCTGCAGTCTGTGTCAGAGCTGTCTCACTTCTTAAAAAACCCTCCTTGTCTGCATCCAAGATTGCAACCAAAGATACCTGAGGCAGATCCAACCCCTCCCTCAACAGGTTAACACCAATAAGCACATCAAAACGCCCCATCTGGAAATCCTCAATGATCTCAATTCTTTCCAAGGTGTCTACATCTGAATGGATATACCTGCACCTTACCCCCATCTTCTCCATATATTTGTCCAACTCCTCGGCCATCCTCTTGGTTAGAGTTGTAACAAGCACACGCTCATCCTTCTCAACCCTCACTTGAACTTCCTCCATAAGGTCATCTATCTGATTCTTTGTAGGGCGAACATCTATAGGCGGTTCCAACAATCCGGTTGGCCTTATAACCTGCTCTACTATAAGGCCTTCGCTCTTCTCCAACTCGTATGGAGCAGGGGTGGCGCTAACATAGACGCACTGCTTTGCCAACTTCTCAAACTCATCAAACTTAAGCGGTCTGTTATCTGCAGCTGCAGGAAGCCTAAACCCATACTCTATAAGTGTCTCCTTTCTTGAACGGTCTCCACCATACATTGCCCTTATCTGAGGGATTGTAACGTGGCTCTCGTCAATAAAAGTAACAAAATCGTTAGGAAAATAATCCAAAAGACAGAATGGTCTTGTACCGGCCGCCCTGCCGTCAAAGTAACGTGAATAGTTCTCAATACCGCTGCAGTAACCAATCTCCTTTATCATCTCCAAATCGTACTCAACACGCTGCTTAAGTCTCTTGGCCTCAACGAATTTACCTATGTCATTAAAATAGTCGCACTGCTTTACAAGGTCATCCTGAATATTGCATATAGCACTTTTTACACGCTCTTTTGTAGTACTGAAAATATTGCCGGGATAGATTGAGATCTCCTCCACACTATCTAAAATCGCCCCGCTCACAGGGTCAAAGATCTCTATCTCCTCTATATCATCGCCAAAGAACGTTACCCTTACCGCATTGTCTCCGTAAGCCAAGAAAATATCAACAGAATCCCCCTTCACCCTAAAGCTGCCGCGCTTGAACTCAATGTCGCTTCTATCGTACAGGCTATCGATAAGCCTGTACAGCAATGCTGTACGCGAAATATGCTGGCCGACCTTTATATTTATGGTGTTTGTATGGAAGTCTGCGGGGTTGCCAATACCGTAAAGACATGAGACACTGGAGACAACAATAACATCCCTCCTACCGCTTAACAACGCACTCGAACAGCTCAGCCTCAACTTCTCTATCTCATCGTTAATGCTAAGATCTTTCTCTATATATGTATCTGTAACAGGTAAATACGCCTCAGGCTGATAGTAGTCGTAGTATGAGACAAAATACTCAACCGCATTATGAGGGAAGAAACTCTTGAACTCACCGTAAAGCTGTGCCGCCAAAGTCTTGTTATGGCTTAATACAAGCGCAGGCCTGTTAAGGTTCTGAATAACATTCGCCATTGTAAATGTCTTACCGGAACCTGTAACTCCCAAAAGCGTTACAGCAGGATTACCATCCTGTACCGCCTCTGTTATTCCGGCTATCGCTCCGGGCTGATCCCCCGTGGGCTTGTATGGCGATTCTATCTTAAAATCCATAATTATCAAATATCTTCTATATTGCGTTAGCTTTGGCGTTGGCTTTGGCGTTAGCTTTGGCGTTGGCTTTGGCTTTCTTTACCTTCTTTACTTTCTCTACTCTCTCTACTCTCTTTACCTTGAAAAACGGCCAATACCATATTAGCTTATTGTTTATAGCTTATGGTTTATAGTCAGTTTGTAAGTTAATAGTTTTCAAGAAATTAGTTTTAACTTTACCTCTATTAACTTTAAAACTATCTATACACTATAAACTATACACTTTCAGCTCAATTAAGGCCAAAGCCAACGCCAAAGCTTTCTATAAACTATAAACTCTCAACCATAAACTTTTATCTGTTCAGCTCCTTAAGATAATCTTTAAGACCCTTTACAACCTCTCCCATCATTCTCTCCTCAAACTTAGGATCTGTTATAAGCTCCTCATCATCGAGGTTAGACATAAACAGCGTCTCTACCAAAATTGCAGGGTATTCCGTTGGAGCATTGAGGCTGAAATTGAAGTTTCCTACCAGTCCGAACGTTCTGACACCATCTAAGGATGCAAGTCTCTTCAAAACGGCTTTAGCCAAAGGACGGTTTACCCAATGTTTGTAATATGTGCTCGTACCGCCCGTAACCAACGGATTTCCACCGGCATTGCAATGAATCGAAACAAGCATGTCAACACCATTCTTCTTAAGGAAAGCCTTACGCTCCGGCATAGTAGGCCCCTGGTCTCCCTCTCTTGTAAGTACAACGGCAGCCCCTTCCCTCTCCAACAATCTTTTTAGTGTATGTGCCATTGCAAGATTAAGGGTCTTCTCCTCATATCCGCTAATGCTTATGGCACCAGAATTATCTGCTCCATGTCCTGCATCAACACCAATGAGCATACCCTTAAGCGACAACTTCTCCATTGGTCTCTCGTTCACCTTAACAACAAGGGTATTCCCAACATAATCTACGCTATAACCCCAAGACTCCCTGCTATTCAAATCTATATATACTGTCATCACATCTCCGCCACTCTGTCTGAACCAGATACCCTTTATAGTCCTCATCTTGTAATCCTGAGTCATCCAGTTTGCGTTACATTCCACACCAAACAGTTCCACTACAATCCTCCTTGGCTCCGTCTCCTCATAAACAATGTACGGCCTCCTCTCCCCCATGCTTATATTAACTATGTCCGCCTTTTTGTCGGGAAGATTCTTACCATTTATATTTTTTGCAGCCCTCACCTCAACATCTGCCTGTGCGGTAATGCCGTCTACGATGGTTGCTTTTAGGCCGTAACCGCCTCTATAAAGAGAATCTGGCTCATCTACAGTAAGTTCTGTGCTCTCCTTCTGTATGTATGCATATCTGCTTCCCGACAAAGAGACCTTGTACAGCTTTCCATGACTCTCCACAACATGAAGAGGGACACCCGCAGGCAGGAAGTTAATCTTGCTTCCGCCCAACCTGTCTCCGGCAGGACTGTAAGTAAGATATGCTCCGTCCAATGTCTTTACAATATGGTTAACCTGAACCACCTCATTTCCGGCAGCATCTCTTACAACACCATCTCCATCTCTGTTTTCTGTATGATTATCCGCCTCTTTCTTTGCCGGATCAACCCTTGAAACAGTCTTCTCACCGCTTGCAAGCAGAGCACCGTCTACGGAGAAAAGTTCAACTTTAACAATATTCTCCCCAGACTTTAGCTTTACATCTGTTCCAAAAGAGCCTGTCTTGTAAACCTTTACCTCGTTACCGTTTATCTTTACCTTAAACAGGGACGATGCGTTGCGCTCATCTTTGTTAAATATTATCTTCTTGCCGTTTATGCTAAATGCCTCTCCGGATTTTACAGAACCAATTACAGGCGTATGATCTTTTGTTGTGTGGTTTGCAGCCTCAACAAGTCTGAATTTGCCATAATTCTGAGCTATACATAGTGTTGGAAATAAGAGCAGTGCAGCTGCAACAGCACTTCTGATAGGTCTAAGTTTCATGATACAAGATTTTATATGGTTTCCGGTTGCAAAGGTACTAAAAATATAGCGTTGGATTTAGCGTTAGCCTTAGCGTTGGCAAATAACATGATAGATGTAGAGCGTATAGTTCCGCATGGGGTGCTTTGCCTGTATAGTGCATTTGCTTTAGCTTTAGCTTTAGCTAATTTAATTTTGATAGCCAACGCCGTATTAGTTTATTGTTTATTGTTTATTGTTCATAGTTTATAGTAGTTTATAGGCTTTAGCTTTGCCATTAGCATTAGCTTAAATTAATCTTTGAGAGCCAATGCTAACGCTAACGCCAAAGCTTTCTCTATAAACTATAAACTCTCAACTATAAACTTTTATTCAGCGCTTTGCCGGTTTTATTATTTGAATCTTCGCCTCCCAACAAAGTACTGCTGCTCTGCCCCAATTGTACATAGCCTAACCCCACATCGCTGAGGATCTGCAACCGCGCTGGGATATTCGCTTTGCCGTAGATTCCTTTTGCGAGCCAAAGAATCCAATAGCTTCCTCAACGCTCATATTAAGCACATCATTGATATTCTTTCCCTGATACCTTACCTCCAAAATATCAGCCTTGAACCTTTTGCACTTCTTCGAGAAGTCAAGTGCCATTTTCTGCTTATCATTGCGATATTGCTATGTGAGTGTCCCTGTCGCAAGCAATAAGACAAATTATGTTGAAATCATTAGTATGATATGTGAGTCAAGTTGCCATAAACTTATTTGATATATGGTCTCACGGCGTCAATGCTCCAAGCATAGTTGAGGTTTGCTTGTGAACCATCAGCAAATGAACCTGACGTAATGCCTACTACCTCACCATATTCGTTGATGAGAGCACCGCCGCTGCTACCGTGATCAATAAGCGCGCTAATTTGCATAAGATTATCGGCACGCCATTGAGACACTTCTCCTGAGGAGAAAGTGTTTTCAAGACCGCGAGGGCTTCCAATAGCATACACTTTCTCACCGATTTTCGGTTTATCAGTAGCAATGGGGATGTAGTTTGTGTTTTCACAGTTTACACGAAATAAAATGAAATCCTCTTGCTCACTCTTTTGTATGACCTCAGTAACTTTGTAAACATCATCGCTACCCACCAGTTTGACCAGCTCAAGACCAATACCAGTTCCTTTGAAAACATGATAGTTACTTACCGCAAGACCTTCGTTATCAATAAAGAATCCTGAACCTTGGTAAGCATTAGAGCCATCCGTCGTGAATACCATGAACACGGCACTACTATAGCGTTCAAAGATTTGTGAACCTTCAAGTTTGTCGCTGGAGCGTTTATTCACAATCTTGCTCTTACCAAAAGCAGAGCTTGAAGATTTCCCGTTTGAACGATCAGCCATCGTAGTGCCTGGGCGTTCACGGTCACGACGATGTCCAGACTTGTGAGCGCATGATAAAAAAAGCAGTGCCGACAAACATAGCATGACAGCACTATATTTAATTCTCTTTCTTTTCAGCATCTTCAATAATGTTTTTGGGTATTATATGAATAACAAAGCGCTGGTTGTCAACTTCCTTAGAACCTCTTTCACGCATGAGAGCTGCATCAAGTTGTTTGAAACGATCAGTGCCTTCTCCACCAGTGTAGCCGAAGTTGTATCGACCGTCACCACTACCAGCAATCTGAATTTCGCAGTTTATTCCAAAATCAATGTGGCAAATATCTTTCCAGAACTTCATAAGTGTAAGCGCACGTTGAAAACTCCAGTCGTAGTTAGCATCTGTCAGATTTTGTGAATTGCGCGAAGCCTGTCCTTCAATGATTAGCAGGTACTGATTTCTTTCGTTTCTATCAAGAAACTCCTTGATTTCAATACCTGCCTGATGTAGACTTGCTGTATCTGCTTGTAGATCTGCAAGACAATACTTTGTTGCATTGAAAAAACATCTAACATCAAGAACATATTTCTTATACTCTGCCTTATACACAAAATTCTTTGAACGACCAAGTTCCTTTGTTGATGCTTCCACCTTCTTAATTTCTTCAAGTTGTTTCTCCGTTGCTTCCATACGTTTGTGCAAGAGTACGATAACAAGGACAAAGAGTGTGAGCATAATGAAGAAAAGGCTCGTCATCAAGTCTGAGTAACTGGTCCAAAAAAAAGATTCTTTCTTCTCTGCCATATTAAACTAAACGCATTATGGATGATTGGTGCTTTGTATTTGGTTATTAGGTGCTAATTGTGATGTGGATGGTACAGGTAAGGCTTGTTGATCAGGCTGTGTTTCTGCGTTATCAACGCTGACTGGAGCGATTACGGTAGCGTCTGTATCATCCACTTTTTCTATGGTAGCAGTAACGGATGGTGCATTATCTTCTGCAATCCAGATGTTGTATACCGTATTCGAAATACAAGCTGAAGCAATAAGTATTACAGAAACTACAATTGTCCACTTCAGCCATCCAGACAATACCTGCGGTATGGCATGTGGTGAGGCCTCGCCATGAGAAGAGACCATTGTAAGTTCTTTAGCGGTTCGTGCCATTGTTCCGTTAACTGACGAAGCCAATTCGCTATTAGAACGTTCCATGCGGTCAATCAACTTATCAAGTTTGCCTGGTATGCCAGCGATTTCAGCTAATTGTTTTTGCAACATCGGAACTTGGTTGAGTTCTGCACTAAACTTAGTACGAAGTTCTGCACTTAGTTTTTCAAATGTCTCTCTTTCATCGGCAATAATGCACTTAAACTCTTCGGCTTGCTTAATAAGTGTGGAGTTTAGCTCATTTGCGTTTGTGCTGGCTGTTTCTTTCAGCGTACGAAGAGCTCCTCTCAAAGCAATATCCACATCTGCTGAATCCTTTGCGATCTCTGCTTTATGACGCATGAAGTATTGTTGAATTTCTTCCAAAACATGCAGTCGATTAGCTTCTTGCTCGAACTGAGTGGTGAATGTATGGATTGCTTCGGTATAGCCGTGAATGTCATCTAAATACTTGTTGAACTGTTCCAATTTGTCGGTGCATTCTTTCAGTTCTTCAAGTACGCGGACGTTTGCTTTTGCCATCTTCATCACGTCCATGTCATGTACAGCTCTAATAACGTCGCTCTGAATGCGGTAGGATTCATTAACCTCACGCAGTGCACCGCGCAGTGAAGAAGTGTTCTCGGCAAATGTATTGTTAAACTCATTAAGATTCTTTACCAAGCGGTTGAGAGCATCGGAGGTATCGGAGGGTAACTCTGGCAGTAGTTTTGCCTGAAGCCATGCTAGAAAGGTGTTCTTGCCTGATTCACCTTGTAGCTTATACCTTTTAAATAATAATGACGCAATGGTGGTGAGCAAGATTCCCATGATACTGGCAAGCATTGCCCATGCAACTCCTGACAATAAATCGTTTACACCCTCTGCTGCAGTTCCAAAATTTCCTGATCCAGATGAAAGAAGGTCTGTTACACTACCAGTCGTAATAAGAGAACTTAAGCCTACTATCACGCCTGCCATCGTTCCTGCAAGCCCGCAATACAGCGGAGTTGGTGTAAGCATGTTGATGTCATTCTCCACAGAATCACAGTGACGGTCCACGGCGTCTTTCAAAAGCGAGAAATCAATCACTGAGCCTGAGTTGTTTTCCAGGTATTTATTGATAGAGTCTTTTATTGATTCAAAAACTTTATTGCCCCGTCCATAAATACCCGAGACGAAATTAGTCTCGGAATTATGTGAGATACCCCAGGAATCATCTCCTGTAAAGATTTTTTTGAAATCTCTCATGCGGAGTACATTTTTCATAAAGAAAAATATTTGTAGCACGATTATTACAGCTACAATTATGGGAACTAAAAGTGACATTTTATTTCAGTAATTTTATTTTTAGTTTTTTAGTAACTTGCCATGTAACATCATCATATTTTTTACAAATCCCATACTCTTCAACCTTGAAGGATGTAGCATCTTCAATTGAGCCAGTATACTCAACTATTTTCTGCCACATATCCCTTGATTTGATCTTATCTAATGAAATGATGTTAAATTCTCCTTCGATCGCACTCTTAAACTTAATGGAGAAAACACAACCCTCTTGGGCTGAATCGAGAATTTTTGTAAAAATATTACCACTGTTAATGTTTGCGTATCCCTCCTTGAGGTATTTTGGTTCTTTGAATTGGTTAGATTTGTCTTGGCTATTGGTTACGGTAGAAAGTGGCATGTTATGAACTTCGTTTAACTTACTTGAAAGTGTGGACTCAATAGTTTGCAGACGTACATCAAGATCTTTAGGAATCCTACTGTTTAGTTCAGACTTTAACTGACTAAAATCAACCTTAAGGCCTGCTATTCTTTGAGATTTATCCAGATTCTGCTTAAAAATCTTGTCAACTTCCTCTCTACTAATTCCTTTCTTTAAGGATAGAATAAGCGCGATGATTGCTAAAGCAATAACTGCAAGTATCATATAGCAAGTACTTTTTGAATTTTTTAACCTCGTGACTTGGTCTTTAAGTTCTAAATTTACTTTTTGAGTTTGAGTTAACGCTTGGGCCAAAGTATCTACTTTTGACACGAGCGTGCTCATTAAAGTGTCTTGAGCCGCTATCTTATCTTTTTTTTCCTGCGAGAAACCTTCAGTTGTAGTTACCTCTTTGGCATCTTGTCTTTGCTTCTTACCATTGAAAACATCACATGAAGATAAAGCCAAGATAACAGTTGAACATACTATGAAATTAAGTAACCTTTTCATTAGCTTGGATTATTTAAGTAATACTCTTGTATTTTGTTTGAAAGAGACTGGAGAACACCCTTTATCGGGTAGAACGTAATTGCATCCTCAATTTGGTTATCTTTATTTCCAGACTCTTTGATAGATAGTTCTATACCTTTATCTAGGTATGTTTCCAAATCCTTCTTGCATTCTTCCTTCGCAATCTTCATTGTGATATTATCAACACCAAAGTTGTTGTCAAGATTGAACAGAGAAGGAATTTCTGTCAATGTTAATTGGAAGAAGTCTCTCACAGTCTCCACGATTTCATTTTTACGTTCATCAGAGATAGAGGCGTAAGTATCGTCAATATTTGTAAATCTACCAGAAGAGTCTAGAAGTATGAGAGTTTCTGGCTCCTCGTCTAATGTCTCTGCTGCAATCAAACCGCCCTTACATGTTGATTCCTTGGGATTAGAACCTTGCTCTAATCCAAGAATGTCTAAAGCTGATCCATACTCAGTATCCAACACTTGCTCAAAAACGATCTTGGTGTATTTACTAAGAATTTTCGGGTCTGATGATATAATACTGATAATCTTACTACCATTTCCGCTGAATGCAATATGACGAGGTACTTTCAGTCCCTTTGCCTTTACAATTTGAGCGATATGATAAATGATGGCGGTATAGAAGATGACAAACACTATCTTGAACTTTGTATCATTTTGTAAAATCTTGTTGAAGTCGATATTGTTTCGAGCAAGACTTCTCGTTGCCGAGTTGTCCTTCAAAGAGAATAAGAACGAAGCCATGTTTGCCGGTTGCCCGACGTTGCTATTGAAGATATTGACAAGTTCATTCAATTCTGGTTTTGACTTAAGGAGTTCAAGAATATCATTTTTGAACCAGTCGACAATACCATTATTGGGATTAATGTCTGAAAATGAATCCTCAAAGAGTGAGTTAGCTGCAAACTTAAATGATGTAATGCACTCTACTTTACCGTTTGAAGAGAAGGCAATATCAGTAGTACCGCCACCAATATCCACATTAACGAGGTTCGTTGCGGTGGCATACCTGCAAAAATAAAATTGTATAGGAGCAACCGATTCAGATAGGTATCTTGTTGTGCCGTCACGATTGAACAATTCGGTGTAAGAGTCATTCCATGCCATGCGAAGTTGAGATAAACGACGTGGCGACATACTATTTGGATAGAACCATGTGATTTTCGTACGTCCAAGGTTGCCATTGTTAGCAATGACTTTGTTACGAATAATCATCATGATATTACGAATGTAGGCCTGCATGGCAGACTGTGCATTGGGTTTGCTGCTCCATTTGATATTGACCATTGGCTTTGCATTGTATTTGTATGCAATGCCTAATTTTTTGTTATAAGTAATATCAAAGTTAATCAAGCCGAATGGCCTCAACTTCTCCGTCCAATCAGTAGATTTGGCGTATGACAAAGCTGTTCTAGTGGGGAAAGAGAAATCCGAATCATCTCCAACCACGGCAGGCATGAAATCACGAATCATCAAGTCTTTTTCGTCAATCAAATCCATAGGTATGAGTTTTCCTTGAATTTCACGATAGGACTGAACGAAGAACTCTCCATATATAGCTTCAGAGTCTTTATAGTTAAAAGAGTATGAACTACTGGTATCTGCCTTCTTAAACTCAATATGTGTATTGGATGTACCTAAGTCAATTGCGAATTCAAATTCTTCCAGGTTTTGATGCATAAGAAAATTCGGAATGATAACATTGCTCACTCCATCCTTGTTGGAAACTCTGATGAAATCAAAGTTGCTATTATAGATGGTATAAGTTTCAGCCTTAAAGTCGAACATGCCTCTTTCTTTGTTTCTACAGTCAACGGGGATATCGCGTATTATTTCGCCTTCGCGGTAAAAATCAAAATGGAATTGTTTGGAGAAAGTACTAACGCAAGAAACTGTATAGACAGCGTCGTTTTCGTTTTGGAACTTCATGGCTGGCATAACCAAACCAGTAAAGTCAAATGTCGTCATGCCTCCAGAGTTTTGCGTTTCTGAAACATCCGCTTGACGTTGCGCGTAATAGATGCGTTGATACTCAACATAACTTATATTGCCATTGCCAGCAATAGGTATGCGTATGAATACATTTACAGAACCTCCTGCAATAGCTTCCATTTCAAATGCCGGCTTACCATCAGGCATTGTAGAGTTGAGTGTTTCTATAGAGAAATACTTGAAATAAAGCGGTTTGATTGGAAGCAGGAAAGATGTCATATGTTCTACATCTTTAATATTCCCGTCAAAGAAATATTTCTTATTCAGTGAATGAGGAACCTTTACTATAGAATCTTCAAGGAAGTCGCTGATTGTCAGATATGCGAAAGTTGAGCCCTCATAAGGGAGCGTTCTGCGCTCGATATCAGCAACTTTTGCTTTATATGGGGCTTTATTTGTATTACCCCATGTGCCATTGGCATATTGTAGGCTAGCGTATTTATTACCAGATTCAACAGGGAGCACAAGCGGTTTGTTTCCTATGACTGCTCGTTCTGGGCAAATGGTGAATTCATTTTCAACTTCACCACTGAGCTTCTTTTTAAATAGGGTTGTTCCTATAACCTCAACCTGATTACTTTGCTGGTGAGACTGAACATCAATCAAAGAGAAATCCTTAGCCGTTACAGGAGTAATCTCTTTGAGTTCATTCTTTATAAGCTGGTCCGTGATGGCCTTAAATGTTAGGTTGAGATAGTTTTCAATTTCAGGGAAGAGATTTGAGAATGAAGGAATTGTCTTGCGAAGTGTCCACCAAGCTTTGATATAATCAAAGTCTCTTCGGTAGAGAGGAACATAATCACTATCAAATGGACGGTCGTTATTAGCAAAGAATATATCTTGAATATATTCAAGGTGACTTGAACTGAAAAAAGTTGACAGTTTTGAGAGCATAAATCAAACGAGTCAATGAGAGAAAGACACAAGCGAGA
>UQWT01000006.1 GCA_900544815.1 uncultured Bacteroidales bacterium
TCCAAAGTCAAATTCCAAGTCACAGTCTCGGCAATAGCAATAATAACAACAAAAGCAACAACAATAACAATACGCTGCATCTGAACTTTGATTATGCGCAATGTGCTGTCACTGCGCAACTTACAAATGGAAACTGCTGCTGCAATATTGAGAGATTAAGATACAGGGTTGCCGAATATAAAGATGGTAGAACAGTATTAAAGGGAGGAAATTGCTAATATGATTAGAGATGAAAGGGTTATAACTGAGGGTGATATGGCTCTCTGCAAAATGGGAACTATACCTGTAGAGATGGTATCAAAACATAATGATATTCTCTATTCAGATGGTATTAGGGTAATTTTAGACACTGAATTGGGAAATCCTTTCCGCCCCGGAGGGTTTGGTTTATGCCGTATTGTTCCCTCTGCACCAAAACCGTGTGCGCCTATGGTTTTAAAGTGGAGGGGAAGTAGTGGCAGATTTATGGTAAATAATGTTTGTAAACCGTTGACGGATAGGTGTAAAGGTGTTTGCGCCTGTGGAGGTGGGGAATGTTTAAGTTTTATATGATGAATATGGCAGCATTTATTGCCGGCACAGCCTTGTATACTGTAGTTTATAGATACTCATTCAAGCGTAGGGTTATATTGTTTTTACTTGGTGTTGTTGCACTTAATATGATTGTTGCAATATTGGTAGTTATGGAAAAGGCAGACAGGCATATCTATCCGTTTTTGTGCACATTGCCGTTTTTGCTGCCTCACATCTTTATGGAACTTAAAAGCGAATTTGAACATCTGCCACCCAAAAAGAGAAAAACGGTGATTATAGGTCACTCAAAAGTGAATGCAGATAATCTGCCTCCTGAAAATTGCGAGTATGGACTGTTGGTTAGGCTTAAGTTGCAATTAGATAGCGGAAGAACAATTGTAATTAGATCCAAAGCGGGTGAAAACCTGCCGTTTTTACAATGGGTTAACAGAGTGCTTTACGATTATGTATTAAAATATCCGTACACCGTGGATGAGATAACTGATATACGGGGTAAGAAGATAGACTTCTATCATTACAGATTTCATCTTGTAAAATATATGATAGAGTCTCATAAAACGTTTAAAGAGAATAAATTAAAGAACAATAGCAGAATATATGGAAAACAGGTTGGTTAATTGGAAAGATGGAATGATGCTGAGTGCGGAGCATCTGTTTAAGACAGAGGACTACTTTCTTGAATATATTTCGAAATTGGGAGCAGCTGTACTAATGGCAAATAGTTATGGACTTGTGGCGAGGCCTAATGATGATCAATTGGTTACTGCCTATGAATCTAATAGTGGTGAGCTTTATCTGTCTGTATCCTCCATGTCTTATCTTACAGAGGCGGGGCATGTTATTCATATTCCGCATGGTGAGGCGCTTGATTATATCACTACAGGGTTGCCGTTGGCAAAAGCAGATGAGCGCTATGCTGTATTGGTTAATTTGCATCCCGACAAAAGATCTGAATTTGGAGAGGCAGATACAGACGAGCAACCACCAAGGGTGCCGTGGAGCAGGATAAAACTCTCTGTGTCGCTGCACCCTTTTTCATCAATTAAGAGTGTTGGAGGTAAATCTGCCGTGGTTGGTGTAATACGAAAATTGTCGGGAAGCTGGGTGGTAGATAAAAATTATATTGCACCTGTCTGTAAGGTGAAATACAGCAGAGAGCTGTGCGAGAGACTGCAACAATTGCACAAGCATATTGACAGACTTATAGCCCTTTCAACTGCAATCATTGGCAAGATTCATTTAAGGGGTAGAGGTTACTCTCTGGCTGACAATATATTTAAGTTTGTCTCCCTGTTGCTTGCAGCATTGGAGGGGGGAAGATTTGCCATTATGGGAAAAATGTATGATATATCTCCGTATGAGGTAAGACTGTTTTTTTCGCGTGTTGGTGGGGAGATGACAGGCTTTATGAAGTCTTTGAGTGCTGAACAGAGGGGAGAACTGTTGGAATATGTGAATGAGTGGTGTCTTATTCCTCCGGGAATATTCATGAGGGGGGCTGAACAGGTGTCTGAACCGGATTACAGTCAGTTTGATATTGCTGCATCATTCTTTAAGATAGAGGATTACGTAAGGAATGTTATGGTCTTTATGGAACAGCTTGTAAAATTGGAATTTGTGGGACAACGTAAGGAGAATATAGTAATATCATGATTATAGATAATATACCGCAGAGCCTGCTTTATCCGGCTTATAGGAGCGATATTAGGGCTTCTGAACAGATGCGGAGGATAAAGGCTTGTGAGGAGAGGTGGAAAAAGTTGTTAGGAGGGTATGAGGCTGAAATAGAGAATTTTTGTGCTGCTTTAGATGGGATAGAGCAATGCAATGAGGAGCTTTTGAACAGATTGGAACGGAACTACCTTAAAAGGATCTTTGGCAATGTGACAAAACTTTTTGGTGAGGTGGATGCCGGCAGGATATACGATACAATGATGGAGCTGTATGCAGGTAGGTATGATCTTGATTATCTGTTTAATAGATTGGCAACTTTGTTTGGTGTAAGGTTGCGGATAGTGGAGGCCATAGATTTTAGATATGGAGAGAAGAATGAAGATGTGTCAAATGGCGAGATTGTTGAACTTCTTGAGATGTTGCTGCCTGCAGATGTGTACGTTAAGGTGTCGTATGCTGCAAAGAGCGGATTGGGACGGGATTTAGAATTGGGAAAGGCTGTATTGGAAAGAGGTTTCTTTGTGTTATGAAGTGTGTACTATATCTGCCGGCTGCTATTGCGGTGTTGGTGGTTGTTGCTGTTAATATGATATTGACTGTAAATTTCAATGTTGAAAAAATTAACGCTGAATGGGAGGTGAAACGTGCAGGGTATGACAACTGTTTTAAGGCGTTTGATGTGGCGGACGTGCAAATAGAGGCTGTGTGCAATATGTGGGAAGTGGCGTGTTTTGAAGTTGGGGATGTTTGTACCGGCCGGGTGCTGCAAGGAATGAGGTATAACATTTTGCTTGATGGGAACCAATTTGTTGATGTCATAAGACGAAAGAATCTTCTTCTGTGTGAAATGGAGGAGAGGATTCTAAATAAGTATTTGTCTATATGAGTATTAAAAGAGGGGTAATTCTGTTTGCCGGCATCTGTACTGCTATGGGGCTTACACTGTCTGTTTTAGGGGTAAAGGCAATTAGGTTTGCCACAAGAAAAATTAATACGGCAACATTGGAGACTAGGAGGTTGGAGAGTCATTACAGAGACTCGCTACAGCAAAGGGCAGCCTACCTTGTAAAGAGGTATAGCTATGCAGAGCAGTTGTTAAATAGGAGAGATGGTGAGATAGATAGTTTGATAAATGGAGTTGGAGTGGTTGAAGAGATTGGTGAGGAGCTGCTGCAGGAGAGATCTGCAATGCTACTTGATAAGGTTAAAGATTTGTTTGACAGATTGCTTGCCGGAGCAGATTGTAACAGATGTACCAAGGAGATATTGTATCTTCTCTCTGTTGGTGAGGATTATGAGATATCTGTGTCCGGCAGAAAGGTGGCGATAGGTTGGTATTGTCAGAGGCTCAGTGTAATGAGGGAGGCTGTGGCTGTTGTACGTGTGCGGGGGGAATTTGACATGAACGGAAAGCTCCTTGGTATGGTGGTAGAGGAGAGTTTGAAATAAATTAAATACTGAAAATGAAAAGAATAGGTTTATTACTTTTGTCTGCTCTCTTAGTATTGGTGTATTCTTGCGGTGTATGTTTACAGAAAAGAGACGTTGTCTTGAATAATGAAACTGCACTGCAGAGGAGAAACGCCGTATTGTTTGCAGTAGAGGACAGCCTTAAGACATTCAAGACACCGGGAGGTGGTGACATAGTCACATATACAGGTTTTTTCTCACCCTATTTTGTGTGTGGCTCACGCGGAAAATATGTGAGGTTGTATAACTATTCTCAGGAGAATCTCCTTAAAAGGCATGCTAAGGATAAAAATCAGGTAAAAGGGTGGATAAAAAGGGGGAATATGGTAGACATAGAGTCTGCGTCACTTATAAAAAAACGATACCTGTTGGCAGTGAATGATTATTCTCTGTTACGTAACCCACAAAGATATTTTGTAAATGAGGATTCGGTATGGCTCTATAATTCAAGTAGTTTAAAAGAGATAAATGGTAAAATGCCTCTTTATAAACCTGTCTTCCTAATAAAGTACTCAGAAAAGGATTCATCCTCTCTTGTAGCTGAATCTCCCTATGTTCCATTTCCATATTCAGACCTAAGCAGCTCCGGCAGATGGTTAAGCCGTGTAAAAATAGGTTGGGTGTCAAATAAATTGCTTTCACCACCGGTAAACGACTCCATAAAGAGGATATCTCTGAGAGATTCTGCCAATATAAAGGTTCCATGGACGGCAGGTTCTTTCCTTACTCTTAAAGATGCGGATTCTGTGGTTTGCAAGAGGTTGAATATTGTAATTGTGCTACCATCGTTGGAACAAAGGTATGACAATCGAGTACAGATGACAAAATTCTTTGGCGAGTCAAAAAAGGCCATATGCAGTGGTGTAAGGGGGGTGTTTGGTAATTATAGAGTAAATTATATGGCGGTGGAGGCAGGTAGTAATGGTGTTGGATTGCTAAAGATTTGCGAGTCAAAAGATTCAACGGAGTTTTTTGACGCTCTTGCCATGCACCTTTCAAAAAACGGATTAAACGCAGATTCTTTTTATAATAGATTGAAGCAGAGCAAGAATGATATTAGTGTTTATGAATTATTTAATATGTTGCAAGGCGGACTGTGGGATTCGCTTTCTGCTCCGGGATATAATCTTGTAATTATATTAGGCGGCTCGGCAAAGTCTTTTAATGATACTATTCCCAATAAACTATTAGGTAGTGATAATATTGTTTTATTGTCGTGCCAGATTGCGGAGAATAGTAGCCGTGGTAACAGGAATTTTGTTATTCAATCGTCTGATATCATAAGAAAATATGCCGCACAGTCTACGGCTGCTGCATTGGACAACAGACTGTTCTATATGGTTCCCGGTGGTGATTCTCTTCTTCACGTGCAATCCATAATGAGAGAATATGAGGATGATATGTACCTTTTGGATTTTCCATATAATAGCTTTGCTATTGGCGGGGTGATATACCCCGGCTTGCATAAAACTTTGTCGGGAGGCAAATTGAGCAGGGGAATAGGGATTATACTCAAACAGATGAGCAGACGGCATAGGATGATAGAAGGGGTGATTGATAAAGGGTTTAAAATGGATAAGTCTAATAACAGCGAAAGGTTGAGAGATTCAACCTTGCTGCCGAATGCTGCGCGTGTTTTTTTTGGCAAAAGCCAGTTATATGCCTATTTCTGATTATATTTGCGGTGTTGCATCTAATTAAATCTTTTAAATGATTAATAAAATAAGATGAATATGAAACATTTTTTTTGTGTCTTGTTGGCACTTTTTGTAATCGCTTCTTGTGGCGGTGGTAATAAGGGTGGTAGAGAGGAATTGTCCGAAGTTGAGATGCTCTACTCAAAGGAACTTAAAATTTATGAAGGTAAGGAATATACGGTAGCGGAGATAAGGAATCCGTGGGATACTGCGACTGTTTTACATAGATATGTACTGCTTAAGGATGGAGCTGTTGATCCTAAAATTGAGAATGCAACGGTTGTTGTAATACCTATTAAAAATATTGCAGTCTATTCATCTGTTCATGCCTCTATAGTGGATCTTTTGGATGAGGTTGGTTCTATAAAGGGTGTATGCGAAGGTGAGTATATGGATTCAAAGAGGGTAAAGGATGCTATGAAGGATGGAAAGATTGTGGATTTTGGCAGTTCTATGACCCCTAATGTGGAGATGATGCTGAATGAGGGGATTGAGGTTATTATTGCAACTCCTTTTGTAAATGGTACATACGGAGCTGCTGCAACTATAGGGGTGCCTATTATAGAGGGGGCGGATTATATGGAGATGCATCCGCTTGGCAGGACAGAATGGATTAAGTTTTATTCAAGATTATTTGACAAGAGGAGATTGGGTGATTCGCTTTTTAGTGCAACATGCGAAAGGTACAATTATCTTAAAGAGTTGGTAACGTCTGCGCAAAGGATGGAAAAACCAACAATAATAAGTGAAAAGTGGTATGGCTCGCAATGGAATACTGCCGGCGGGAGAAGCTATATTTCAACAATGTATAAAGATGCAGGAGGTGATTATGTTTTTGCTTCGGATAGCTCTGCAAGTGGGCTTACATTATCTTTGGAGTCGCTTATTGAGCATGGCGTAAATGCGGATGTATGGTTTGTAAAGTATAATACCGCAAAGGATCTTACTTATGAGGACCTTAAAAACGAGTTCCCTCCGTGTGCCAATTTCAAGTCTTTTAAAGAGAGGAGGATATATGGGTGCAATACCGGCAAGATTCCGTATTATGCAGAGATGCCGCTGTATCCGCATCTGCTGTTGGAGAACTATATAACGATACTTCATCCGCAGCTTCTAAACGAAGGGCAGATGAGATACTTTACACCTTTAGAATAAAAGTTTATAGTTTATCAGCTTTAGCTTTAGCTTTAGCTTTGGCATTGGCTTTAGCTAATTAGAGTCAGTTTATCGGCTTTAGCTTTGGCCTATTAAGTTTATTGTTTAAAGTTTATAGTCAGTTTATAAACTTTAACATCCTTACTTTCTCTACCATAAAAAGGCCAACGCCAATGCCAACGCTTTCTTTGCCCTCTTTACCCTCTATACTCCAGAGACGCCAACGTTAAAGCTAATGCCAAAGCATGGTTGTATAGATTTTTTTTAAGTGGAATGTGCCTATTACGTTAATTATATGTAATTTTGCATCTGTTAATTTTATAAATTTACTATGGAGAAGAAATACCTTTTCAGATACGCCTCGGTAGATGGCCTGATTCTTTCATCAATAACAGTGGCAATGCTGTTGATCAGCCCTTTGTTGACAGATGTACTTTATGTAGGGCTGATTTTAAATGTGGCAAAAATAGCAGGATGCATTACACTGCTGTATTATCTTATGAAGAGATATGCTTTGGCTAACAACTGCAAGCGTTATGGTGAGTGTTTTGGTTACGGGCTGCTAGTTTGTCTTTTTTCGTCATTTGTATGCGCAGCCTTCTCATATATCACTGTAGAGTTTATATATAGCGGAATATATGAGCAGCAGTTACTTGAGACTAGAGCGATTCTCGAATCAAAGTACGGTGGTTCAACAGATTCTTTTGAATATCTGTTAGATAATTGTTCTGTGATAATATTCTTCTCCTGCATAATCTATTATTTTATAATAGGTTTATTTTTCTCTGCAATATTTGCCGGTTCCGTAAGAGTTAAGGATCCTTTTGCAGACAACGGAGAGAGTTTTTAATCATCTGTAAGGAGGTATACTATGGATATATCGGTAATTGTCCCATTATATAATGAGGAGGAATCTCTCAAGGAGCTTCTGCAGAGGATTCATGAAAGCTTGGATGCAGCGGGGTTATCATTTGAGGTGATTTTTGTAAATGATGGCAGTACAGATAACAGCTGGTCTGTAATTGAGGGGTTGAGTAGTTCAGATAAATCAGTACATGGGATCTGTTTCAGGCGTAACTATGGCAAGTCGGCGGCTCTGTATTGCGGGTTTGAAGCAGCAAAGGGTGATGTTGTGATAACAATGGATGCAGACCTCCAGGATGATCCAAAGGAGGTTCCACAGATGTACCGCATGATAAAGGAGGATGGATATGACCTCGTAAGTGGTTGGAAGAAGAAGCGTTACGACAATGCTATAATGAAAAACCTTCCCTCCAAGCTGTACAATGCTACTGCAAGAAAGGTTACAGGGATAAAATTACACGATATGAACTGCGGCCTTAAGGCTTACAGAAACGAGGTGGTAAAGAATATTGAGGTTTACGGAGAGATGCACAGGTATATTCCCTATTTGGCAAAAAATGCCGGGTTCTGCAAAATAGGGGAGAAGGTGGTACATCATCACAAACGTAAGTTTGGAAAAAGCAAGTTTGGGCCGGAGCGCTTTGTAAACGGATATTTAGATCTGCTAAGCCTTTGGTTTCTTGCAAGTTTTGGGAAAAAACCTATGCACTTCTTTGGACTTATGGGCACAATAACTTTCCTTATTGGAACGTTTATAACCATATACCTTATAATAGAGAAGATTATATCGCAATCTGGTGGTTTGAAATACAGAGCAGTTACAGAGCAACCGCTGTTCTATTTGGCACTTGTTGCCCTTGTGATTGGGGTACAGCTTTTCCTTACCGGTTTTTTGGCAGAGCTTGTAAGTCGCAACAGTAAGGATAGAAATAAGTATCTTATCTCCAAGAGGTTTTAACAAGCTGTATGAGAGAGGTGGGTTCTTCAAATAAATATATTGTCGCATATATTGTGTTAGGGATAAGTGTTGTACTGCTTTTTATAGCTAACCTTGCATATGGAGCGGTCTCCATCCCTATGGGCAAAGTGGTGGAGATTCTTTTTTCGCCACAATCACCATATAGTTCACAGTATCTTGCATGGAGCAGGATTATAATGGATTTTAGGCTTCCACAGGCTGTTACGGCATTGCTTTGCGGAGCATCTCTTGCTTCAAGCGGACTGCTACTCCAGACATTGTTTAGAAATCCGTTGGCAGGCCCCTCTATTCTTGGTATAAGCGATGGCGCGAATTTAGGTGTTGCAATTGTAATGCTCTACCTTGGAGGTTCCATCTCTCTTAACGGTGGTACAGGCAGCGACAGCATACTCTCCATTACCGGCTATGCTGCAGTGGTGTTTGCTGCATTAGTTGGTGCATTGTCCATTTTGGGGATAATAATCTATATGTCGGGAAGGATAAGAAACAATGTAATGCTGCTTATTGTGGGAATAATGATAGGTTATTTGGCCTCTTCTGTAATTTCAATGCTTAATTTTTATGCCTCGGCCGACAAAGTACACTCCTTTGTAATGTGGGGGATGGGCAATTTCTCAGGCGTGTCGATGCAGAAACTCCCCTATTTCGCCATCTTCTCAATTGTAGGGCTTGTTGGGGTTGTCCTGCTTATAAAACCTCTCAATGCTTTGCTGCTTGGAGAGAATTATGCGGCAAATCTTGGCGTGCGTATAAAACCTATGAGAATTGCGATACTTTTGATAACCGGAATTTTAACAGCATCTGCTACTGCTTTCTGCGGGCCTGTATCTTTTATAGGATTGGCTGTTCCGCATATAGCGAGGTTTATTTTGGGAACATCCAATCACAGACAGTTGGTGCCGGTGACAATTCTAAGTGGTAGCGCTGTGGCGTTGTTATGCAATATGCTTACTGTATTCCCGGGAAACAGTTATGTTTTACCGCTTAATGCCGTTACCCCTTTTATAGGGGCTCCTGTAATAATATATGTTATACTAAGCAAAAAGAATGTTCAGTATTTTAACTGATTGTTCCAATTGTTTTGTTTACTTATGGAGAGACCGGCGGTAATGTCTTGAAAAACCTTAATATCTCTGTTTTTGCAGTTGAAAGGACAATACATTTGATTATTTTTATATCTTTGCGGTTTGTGGGATAGAGTAGAAATAAAGTAAACTTAACTATATATGATTAATATTACTTTTCCCGATTCGTCTGTGCGTCAGTATGAAAAGGGAGTAAACGGAATTGAGATCGCAAAGAGCATAAGTCCGCGCCTTGCTGCGGATGTTTTAGCGGTTATGGTAGACGGTAAGGTTGTAGATCTTGAACGTCCTATTGAAAACGATGCAACTGTAAGACTTCTCAAGTGGGAGGATGATGAGGCTAAGAAGGTGTTCTGGCATTCATCTTCGCACCTTATGGCCCAGGCTTTGGAGGAGTTGTATCCGGGTATAAAATTTGGAATAGGTCCTGCTATTGAGACGGGTTTCTACTATGATGTGGACCTTGGAGAGAGGACTCTTACGGAGGCAGACCTTAAAACTATAGAGAACAAGATGATAGAGCTTGCCAGAAGCAAGGAGCATTTTGTAAGACAGGATGTTTCCAAGGCAGAGGCAATGAAGAAATATACAGAGAAGGGTGACGAGTACAAGTGCGAACTTATACGAGACCTTGAGGATGGAACAATAACATTCTATACCAACGGCTCTTTTACAGATTTGTGCCGTGGTCCGCACCTTATGGATACATCTGTGATTAAAGCTGTAAAACTTACCTCTATAGCAGGTGCGTACTGGAGAGGTAATGAGAAGAACAAGATGCTCACCAGAATATACGGTGTTACTTTCCCTAAAAAATCTATGCTGGATGAGTATCTGAAACTTATGGAAGAGGCCAAGAAGAGAGACCATAGGAAATTGGGAAAAGAGCTTGAGCTTTTTGCGTTCTCTCCAAGGGTAGGTGCCGGTCTTCCTTTATGGTTGCCAAGAGGCGCCGAGCTTAGAGGCAGACTTGAGAATTTCCTTAAAAAGGTGCAGAAATCGTACGGTTATCTGCCTGTCATAACACCTCATATTGGACAGAAGGAGTTGTATGTAACATCCGGGCACTACGCTAAGTATGGTGCAGATTCGTTCCAACCGATTCACACACCTCAAGAGGGTGAAGAGTTCTTGCTTAAACCAATGAACTGCCCTCACCACTGTGAGATATACAGGACAAAACCTCGTTCATACAGGGATCTTCCGTTGAGATTTGCAGAGTTCGGTACAGTTTACCGTTATGAGCAGAGCGGAGAGCTCCACGGGTTGACAAGGGTAAGGGGCTTTACTCAGGATGATGCCCACCTGTTTGTTCGCCCAGATCAGTTGAAAGAGGAGTTCTGCAAAGTAATAGATATTGTGCTTTATATATTCAAGACTCTTAAATTTGACAGCTATACAGCGCAGGTTTCACTGAGAGATCCTAACAATAGGGAGAAATATATTGGAACGGATGAAAATTGGGAGAAGGCCGAGAGTGCAATCATAGAGGCTGCCAAAGAGAAGGGGTTAAAGACCGTTGTCGAATATGGTGAAGCTGCTTTCTATGGTCCTAAATTGGACTTTATGGTTAAGGATGCGATTGGGAGAAGCTGGCAGCTTGGTACTATTCAGGTAGATTATAATCTTCCAGAAAGGTTTGATCTTGAATACACCGGTGCAGATGACAAGAAGTATCGTCCTATAATGATCCACAGAGCACCGTTTGGTTCTATGGAAAGATTTGTGGCAGTGCTGCTTGAGCATACAGGCGGAAAGTTCCCTCTATGGTTAGCTCCGGACCAGGTTGCAATACTTCCTGTAAGCGAAAAATATAACGAATATGCAAAAAAAGTTGGCGATTTGCTTAATAATTACGATATTCGCGCGCTAATTGACGATAGGAACGAGACTATAGGAAAGAAGATTAGAGAGAATGAGCTTAAGAGATTGCCTTATCAGCTTATTGTTGGTGAGAAAGAGCTTGAGAGTGAGTCTGTTTCTGTTAGAAAACAGGGTGGTGAAGACTTGGGTGCCATGAAGGTGCAGGATTTCATAACCTATTTGACGGCTGAAATAAAGAAACAATTAGAATAAAATTATTAATTTAACGTTAGGAGGATAAGTTTATCGCAACACCTTTTAAACCTCGTCCGGGAGGCTTCGGTAACAACAGACCAACAGGAAGCGCCGGTCAGAACAGTAACGACAGGTCTCAACAGACCAAAGTTGCAAAAAAAGCCGATGGACCAAGAATCAATGAGGAGATAAAAGTTCCTCAGGTGAGAGTGGTGGGAGACAATGTGCCGGAACCAAAGGTTTACCCAATACAGGAAGCACTTAAGATGGCTGCCGATTTGGAGCTTGATTTAGTGGAGATTTCGCCAAACGCAGTACCGCCGGTATGCAAGATAATTGATTATCAAAAGTATGTGTACCAGCAGAAGAAGAAGGCCAAGGAGATGAAGGCGAACGCCAGCAAGGTGGTTATTAAGGAGATCCGCTTTGGGCCTAACACAGACGAGCATGATTTTCAATTCAAGTTGAAGCATGCGATTGGTTTCTTGCAGGAGGGTTCTAAGGTTAAGGCTTACGTTTTCTTTAAAGGTCGTTCAATTCTTTTTGCAGAACAGGGGGAGAAGTTGCTTCTTAGGTTTGCAGTTGAATTGGAGGACTACGGAAAGGCGGAGCAGATGCCTAAATTGGAAGGTAAGCGAATGATAATGATGCTTGCCCCTAACAAGAAAAAGTAAGAACTTTTTTGTCGGGAAGATAACTATACGCTTCCCGACAAAGATTATTTAATAACTAAAAATTTTAAAGTAATGCCAAAGTTAAAAACGAACTCCGGTGCCAAAAAGCGCTTTACGCTTACCGGATCGGGAAAAGTTAAAAGAAAGCACGCTTACAAGAGTCACATTCTTACAAAGAAGACCACTAAGCAGAAAAGAAATCTTACTCATATAGATACAATCGCAAAGGTTGATGAGAAGAGAGTAAAAGCATTGATTTTAGCTTAAATTTTATTAATTTATTTAATTAACCGAGTGATCAGCCGAATAAGTTTCTTAATGGAGAAGAACGCTGACATTCATAAAACATTACAGTATGCCAAGATCCGTAAATGCGGTTGCTTCAAGAGCACGCCGTAAGAAGATTTTAAAAGAAACCAGAGGTAACTTCCTTGCCAGAGCTAATGTATGGACAGTTGCCAAAAACACCTACGAAAAGGGTTTAACTTATGCTTACAGAGACCGTAAGACTAAAAAGAGAGTTTTCCGTTCTTTGTGGATTCAGAGAATCAATGCTGCAGCCCGTATGCATGGAATGAACTACTCTCAGTTTATTGGCAAATTGGCCAAGAACAATGTAGGTCTTAACCGTAAAGTGCTTGCAGACCTTGCAATGAATAACCCTCAAGCATTTGAGGCTATTATAAATTCAGTAAAATAGGGAAACTTAAAGAATGAACTTGGGGTTTCTTAGAAATAGATGGTTTAAATTCTCTCTTTGGGGAGGTCTCTACCTTATCTGGGTTATATGGCTCGGAAATTACTGGTGGCTGTTGCTTTTGCCCGTAATTTTTGATATATATGTGACCAAAAAGGTAAGATGGGCTTTCTGGCGTAAGAGAGCCGGTAAGGATGGCAAGGCGCCAAAGCAGAGCGTCTTTGTAGAGTGGGTTGATGCCCTTGTCTTTGCCTTAGTAGCCGCTGTTTTTATAAGAACGTTCTTTTTTGAGGCTTATGTCATACCATCATCTTCAATGGAGAAGAGCCTGATGGTGGGGGATTATCTCTTTGTAAGCAAGATAAAATACGGTCCTCGAGTTCCTATGACACCAATATCTTTCCCTCTTGTACACAATGTTATGCCTATAGTTGGAGGTGAGTCGTACTCTACAATAATTGAGAATGATTACAGAAGGCTTAAAGGCTTTAGAGGTGTAAGAAGAGATGATATTGTTGTTTTTGGTTTTCCTCATGGTGATACAGTACTTACAGGTGCACCATCGGACGATTACTATATGAGGGTTCGTCTTAACGGACGTGAAAACACCATTAAAATGTTTGGGCCTGTTATAGTAAGACCGGTAGACAGAAAGGACAACTACGTAAAAAGATGCGTAGCTGTTGCAGGTGACAGCTTGAGTGTAGTCAACGGTGATGTTTATGTCAACGGACAGAAGCAGCCGGACTTTGAAGGGATTCAGAGTTCATACACCGTCTATACAAACGGTACGGCCATTAATCAGAAATTCTTTAGCGACAACGGGATGAATTTGGGTGAGATATACTACGATGCCACACTTCCGGGTTACCATGAGTTGGCTCTTACTAAAAAGGAGTTGGAGATGGTAAAGGTTATGGGCAATGTGGTTGAGATTAGGCCCAATATAGATGTTTATCCGCCGGATTTTCCGGATTCACCATTGGTTCTTTTCCCATTCTCCTCTGATTTTAAGTGGACAAGGGACAATTACGGACCTATATGGATTCCGCAGGCAGGTAAAACCGTTAAGTTGGATATTTCAAATCTTCCGCTTTACAGCAGGATTATAACTGCGTATGAGGGCAATACCCTTAGTGTTAAAGGTGAGGAGATATTCATTAATGGCACAAAACAGGACACATATACATTCAAGCAGAACTACTACTTTATGATGGGTGACAACAGACATAATTCTGCTGATTCCAGATATTGGGGTTTTGTACCTGAGGATCACATTGTGGGGACACCCTCTATGGTTTGGTTCTCTACAGACAAATACAAGAGTTTCCCAAAAAACATAAGATGGAAAAGGCTGTTTAAGTTTGTGTAGGGGCTGTTTGTAATTTTAGAAAAAAAGTGGGATATTTGCATCCCATAACTAATTGAATAATAATAAAAAATAGA
The DNA here is from genome assembly GCA_900544815.1 of uncultured Bacteroidales bacterium. Classification (GTDB taxonomy): domain Bacteria; phylum Bacteroidota; class Bacteroidia; order Bacteroidales; family UBA932; genus Egerieousia. The sequence goes on from UQWT01000006.1 coordinate 14,334, forward strand.
TAAAAATGGCAAGAGTTTGTCAAGTTACAGGTAAAAAGAGATTGATTGGAAACAATGTTTCCCACTCAAAACGCCGCACAAAGCGTGAATTTGCACCAAACCTTAAGACCAAAAAATTCTGGTCTGAGGAGGAGAAGAGGTTCATTACACTAAAGGTTTCAGCAGCCGGCATCAGAAACATTAACAAGAATGGTTTGGATGCCACAATCAGAGCTGCCAAAGCTAAAGGTTTAATCAACTTAGTATAAATTATTAACTTAGTGTAAAGATTTAAAGAAATGGCAAAGAAAGGAAACAGAGTTCAGGTCATCCTAGAGTGCACTGAGCAAAAAGCCAGTGGAGTACCAGGAATGTCTAGGTACATTACCACTAAGAATAAAAAGAATACAACTCAAAGATTAGAGCGCAAAAAATATAATCCCTTCCTAAAGAAGGTGACTTTGCACAGAGAGATTAAATAACATTAAAACTTACGAACAATGGCAAAGAAAGCAGTTGCAACCTTCAGTGGCGACAAGTCACAGCTCAGAAACAGAGTAAAATGCATTCGCATGGTAAAATCAGAGAGAACCGGCGCGTATGCATTCAAAGAGGAGATGGTTAACGTAGCAGAGGTTAAAGATTTCTTTAACAAGAAGTAATTAATCTTAAGATATTTATATAAAAAGGAGACAATCGTAACAGATTGCCTCCTTTTTTTTTGCCAACACCGTGTTAATTAATAGTGTATAGTTTATTGTTTATAGTCTGTTGTCAGCTTTGGCTAATTTAATTTTAAAAGCCAATACTCTTTACCTTCTTTACTTTTAAAAAATCGCTAACGCTAACGCCAACGTCAACGCAGGAACTTTGGCTTACGGAAAAGCTTCATTATATTGCGTTAATCTGTAGAAAAAACATATCAGCTTCTCAGATTATAATGCAGATTTAATTATATTTGCAGATTAATAGTAATTCTTTATAGTATGGCGTTTCTCGGATTATTTGGAAAGAAAAGTAAAGAGGAAAAGGAATCTTTGGACAGTGGCCTTCAAAAGACCAAAACAGGCATCTTTGACAAGATTCAGAGAGCCATTGCCGGCAAATCAAAGGTAGATGAGCAGGTTTTGGATGGCATAGAGGAGGCTTTGATAGCATCTGATATAGGAGTTGACACCACTCTAAAAATTATAGACAACTTAGAGGAGAGAGTTGCTAAGGACAAATATGTAAATACGGCAGAGCTGTACTCAATCTTAAAGGATGAGATCTGCAAACTGTTGGACGATAACGGCAAACCACAGCAAGAACCATTTGATTTCTCTAAGAAGCCATACGTTATAATGGTTGTTGGTGTTAATGGAGTAGGCAAGACGACAACAATAGGAAAACTTGCGGCAAGGCTTAAAGATAGCGGCAAAAAGGTGGTTCTTGGGGCTGCAGACACTTTCCGTGCGGCAGCTGTAGACCAACTTGTAATATGGAGCGAAAGGGCCGGAGTCCCTATTGTAAAACAGGAGATGGGTTCAGATCCGGCTTCTGTTGCTTTTGACACTCTTAAAAGTGCTGTGGCGCAAAATGCGGATGTAGTGCTTATAGATACAGCAGGCAGACTCCACAATAAGATTAACCTTATGAACGAGCTTACCAAGATAAGAAACGTTATGCGTAAGGTTATTCCCGATGCTCCGCATGAGGTGCTTCTTGTATTGGACGGTTCAACAGGCCAGAATGCATACCAGCAGGCAAAGGAGTTTACGAAGGCTACAGATGTAACAGCACTTGCTGTAACCAAGTTAGACGGTACGGCAAAAGGGGGAGTTGTCATTGGTATATCTGATCAGTTTAGGATTCCTGTAAAATTCATTGGGGTAGGAGAGAAGATAGAGGATTTACAGATTTTTGACAAGAGGGAGTTTGTTAATGCACTATTTAAGTAACCTTCAAAAAATAACCTGTATTCTCTTAATCTGAGACAACTTATTTTTTTTATGTTGCTAAAGAAAAATAATATTACAATAAAATATGAACGTTTCCTATAATTGGCTTAAAGATTATTTGGATTTAAATCTTGGAGCAGAAGAAGTTGAGAAAATTTTAAACTCTATAGGTCTCGAAGTGGAACATTCAGAGGTCATAGAGGAGATCCCGGGTGGATTGGAAGGTGTTGTGACAGCAGAGGTTTTGGAGTGCGAGCCGCATCCTAATTCAGATCATCTGCATGTAACAAAGGTAAATATTGGAGAGGCTGAACCGCTTCAGATTGTATGTGGCGCGCCAAATGTAGCAAAAGGGCAGAAAGTTCTGCTTGCAACACTTAATACAAAACTCACATTCAGCAACGGAGAGGAGGTAAAGATAAAAAAATCTAAGATAAGAGGGGTTGAATCTTTTGGTATGATATGCGCAGAGGATGAGCTTGGCCTTGGAGCAGGACACGATGGAATTATGGTATTGCCTCAAGATACCCCTGTAGGTATCCCGGCAAAAGTATATCTTAACCTCAAGACAGATACGCTTTTTGAGATAGGACTTACACCAAATAGGGTAGATGCAGCATCTCATATAGGAGTAGCAAGAGATTTAAGTGCATATCTCAAGTTGAACAATATGGGCGGAGAGATGAAAATGCCATCCGTAGCAGCCTTTGAAAAGGAGGTTGGTACAACAAAAGAAGGTGCTGTTACAGTTGAGGTAAAAGGTGTGGCAGGTGTAACAAGATATGCCGGTCTTACAATCAAAGGTGTAGAGGTAAAGGAATCACCTGAGTGGCTGAAAAAGAGACTGCAGGCAGTTGGACTTCGTTCCATAGACAATGTTGTGGATATTACAAACTTCATACTCATGGAGCTTGGCCAGCCGCTTCATTCATTTGATGCAGACAAGATAGCCGGTAATCATGTGATTGTAGACTTCTGCAAAGAGGGGACACCATTCACAACATTAGACGGTGTTGAGAGGAAACTAAGCGATAAAGATCTTATGATCTGTAATGGCAACCATGAGCCAATGTGCCTTGCAGGTGTCTTTGGAGGAAAGGAGAGCGGTGTTACCGCACAGACAAAAAACATCTTCTTGGAGAGTGCATGTTTCAATCCTATCTTCATAAGAAAATCATCAAAGAGACACGGTCTTAAAACAGATGCTTCGTTCCGTTACGAAAGAGGTGTAGACCCGGAGCTTGCCATCTATGCCCTAAAAAGAGCCGCTCTTCTCATAAAGGAGGTTGCCGGTGGTGAGATCTTAGACAACATAGTTGATATTATCCCTGTTCCAATAGAGAGGAAGGTGGTAGAACTCAACTATGAAAGGATGGAGAATCTCATTGGCAAAAAGATAGGCAAAGAGACAATAAAAAGAATACTTGGCTATTTGGAGATGGAGACGATAGCGGAGACCGCAGAGGGATGTACCGTTAAAGTTCCATGCTATAGGGTAGATGTCTACCGTGAATGCGATATTGTGGAGGATGTCCTTAGAATTTACGGGTATAATAATGTTGAGCTTCCCGACGAAATGCGTGTTTCCATAAATACAACCCCTAACCCGGATCCAGAGCGTGTAAAGGTCCTTACATCTGAGTTCCTTTCAGCAAATGGCTTTATGGAGGTAATGAACAACTCCCTTACCAAGGCAGATTACTATTCACACCTAAAGACCTTCCCAAGAGAGAATTGTGTTATGATTCTCAATCCGCTGAGTTCAGACCTTAATGCAATGAGACAGACCCTTTTAATGGGAGGCTTGGAGGTTATAGCATATAACATTAACAGACAGATGTCTGATCTTAAGTTATACGAGTTTGGTCATGTATACTCATATCACGCAGGTGAGGAACATCTTAACGCATACAAGGAGGAGCCTAAACTTGCGCTGTTTGTTACAGGAAACGGATGCAAAGGGTGGAGGAACAGTACAGTGTGCGGTCACTTCTTCTCTCTCAAAGGATACCTTGAGCTGTTGCTTAAGAGATATGGGATAAATCTAACACAGTTGGAGTATGGCATTGCACCTGCAGATATCTATTCGGAGGGGCTGACATATATTCTGCCGGGAGGTAAGGTTATTGCAACCATGGGTACAGTATCGCCTGCACGTCTTCGCCAATTTGGTATTAAGCAACCTGTTTTTGCAGCCGAGATAGATTGGAATCTGTTGCTTAAAGCGGTAAAGAAGATAAAGGTTCAGTATAAGGAGCTCCCTAAATATCCGGAGGTGAGCAGAGATCTGGCGTTGTTGGTTGATATGGATGTAACCTATGCCGATATGATAAAGTGCGCATACGCAACCGAGAAGAAACTGCTTAAGAGGGTAAACCTGTTTGATGTGTATGTTGGAGAGAAAATACCTGAGGGTAAGAAACAGTATGCAATAAATTTTGTACTTCAGGATGAGGAAAAGACACTGAACGACAAAACAGTAGATGCAATAATGGATAAATTGCTCAAGGCGTTTGGAGCAAAGTTCGGTGCAACTTTAAGGTAGATGCAATATAATAGATTGTGAAAAACCGGCCGTACAGCCGGTTTTTCTCATTGATCCAACTCCTTTACAAGTTTGCTACCTATTTCGCGTAGCTTGAACTTTTGAATCTTTCCGCTGCCTGTGAGGGGAAAACTATCAACGAAAAACACGTATTTAGGAATTTTATATCTGGCAATCTTCCCTTTGCAGAAGTCCTTTATCTCTGTATCAAGCAACCCTTTTTGGGTATATTCCTCCTTTAAGATAATAAATGCAGCTGCCTCCTCTCCATATTTTTGAGATGGTACACCAACAACCTGAACATCTTTTACCGCAGGATGCCTGTACAGAAACTCCTCAATCTCACGCGGATATATATTCTCACCACCCCTTATTATCATATCCTTTATCCTGCCTGTTATTCTGTAGTTCCCGTTTTCATCCTTTACGCCAAGATCTCCTGAGTGAAGAAATCCGTTCTTGTCTATGGTCTCGGCAGTGGCGGTAGGATTCTTATAATATCCTACCATGGTGTTGTAGCCTTTGTTGCAAAGTTCCCCCTGCTCTCCAACCTTACACTCCTCTCCATTGTCGGGATTAAGAACCTTAACAATAGTATGTTCAAATTCATAACCAACTGTGGTACAACGCTCCTCAAAGCTCTGTTCCAGGTGGGAAGCGGTCATACCGGGTGATGTCTCTGTAAGGCCGTATACGCTGGTAACCTTCATAAACATCTTTGTCTCAACCTCTCTCATAAGCTCAATAGGGCAGAGAGAACCGGCCATAATGCCTGTCCTTAGCGAGCTGAGGTCGAATATTGAGAACATTGGATGACGCAATTCTGCAATGAACATTGTTGGAACACCGTATAGGGCGGTACATCTCTCCTTGTGGATTGAGGCAAGCACGACCAAAGGGTCAAAACGCTCAACCATAACTTGTGTACAGCCGTGTGTGAGAACATTCATTGTGGCAAGCACAACCCCAAAACAGTGGAACAACGGAACGCAGCAGCATAGCTTGTCCTTGTGGGTGAACTTCATGTGTTCTCCGGTTAGAAATCCGTTGTTGGCAATATTGTAATGGGAGAGCATTACCCCTTTTGGAAATCCGGTGGTTCCGGATGTATATTGCATATTCACAACATCGTGGCAAGAAACAGATTTTTTGAATGATTCATATCTGTCATTCAGCTCTCTGCTGTAATTTGATCCTACAAGCAGCAGCTCCTGAGTGTTATACATCCCTCTGTATTTTTCCGGGCCAATGAACACTACATTTTTCATATATGGAAAACGCTTGCTTACAAGCCTCCCGCGTTCACAGGTCTTAAGCTCAGGCAGCATATTATATGTCATCTCCACAAAATCTGAGTCCTTTTCTCCGTTTATGATACAGAGTGTGTGCATATCTGAGTTGCTGCACAGATACTCAAGTTCAGCTTGCTTGTAGTTGGTATTTACGGTAACGTAAACTGCACCTATTTTTGCGCAGGCAAAAAGGAGCGTAAGCCAATCCGGAACGTTGTTTGCCCATATTCCAACATGAGAACCCTTTTCAACGCCAATTGAAACAAGGCCGCGAGCCATGTTATCTACACGTTCATTCATTTGCGACCATGTGAACCTCAAATCTCTGTCTGAATATACAATGAATTCATTATGAGGTGTATTGGACGCCCAGTATTCCAACCAGTCGCCCAAAGTCCTTTCGTATAACTCCGGCATAAAGTGTGTTTTAGTGAATATTAAAAAGGAGCATATACTACTGCAAGTATTCTTGCTTCGTTGCACATATATGTGTGCACGTCGTGAGGCAGAACGCAATCATAGTAGATGGAATCTCCTGCTGCAAGTTGGTATCTGGTATTACCATATGTAATCTCCACGTCACCTTCCAATACAAAAATAAACTCCTCCCCCTCGTGAGAGAGTACAGTCTCCTTGTAATCTTTTGCCTGAGAAATATCTATAAGATATGGTTCCATGTGTCTTCCTGTTTTGGAACAGGCAAGACTGTAATAATGCATGTTGGTTAGGGAGCTTATGTCTTGAGTGGTAAAGTTTGGTGTCATCTCACCTCTGTTTGCCCTGCAGACAACAGGCCCTACAACTTCTGAGTCATCGGTAAAGGTACCGGTTCTCACTCCAAGTGCTCTTGCTATCTTTATATAGCAAGCAAGAGATGGTGCTTCGGTCTCGGACTCAATCTCCCTAATTAGTTCCTCACTGAGCCCGGTAGCCTTGGCAAGTTCATTAATGCTCAACTCTTTGGACTCGCGCAACGCACGAATCTTAGAGCCGATGCGGCTAGTCGTTTTCATAAAAAAGAAATATTATAGTTAAAAAGGTTGATTTAAAGATCCCACCCAATAAATCAACCACCCAAAAAATTCCTCAAACTAACTGTATCAACAACAATTAGTAGTAAGAAACAGTCCTTCCTTCAAGTTCGCTTAACAGATTGTTGGCAAGTCTGCTTGCCCCAAGTCTGAACAGCGGCTTCTCAACCCATTCCTTTCCAAGAACAGTTTCAACTATACCTAAGTAGCAGATTGCATCTTTTGCCACAACCATCCCACCGGCCGGCTTGAATCCAATCTTTTTACCTGTTTTCTCATAAAACGCCTTAATGGCGTCACACATGATAAGAGCGGCCATAGGTGTAGCGGCAGGCTCCAACTTACCGGTGGAGGTCTTTATAAAATCTGCCCCGTTCTCCATTGCAAGGAATGAGGCTATTGCAATATTCTGAGGAGACTGCAACGCTCCTGTCTCCAAAATAACCTTTAAGGTCTTGTCTGTGTCTATTGCCTCTTTTATATGTTTAATTTCCAATCCGGCACTAACTATATCCCCTGCAAGGAACTTGTTGAGAGCAAGCACTATATCAATCTCATCCGCCCCCTCCGTTGCGGCTCTCTTGCACTCAGCAATTTTTATCTCCTCAAAGCTTTGAGATGTAGGAAAATTGCCGGCAACAACCGTTACATGAACATTGCTATCTGTAAGTGTCTCCTTTACAGTTCTTCCAAGGTTTGGATAAACGCATATCGATGCAGGTACAGGATAAGATGGAAAAGATGCTTTAAATTTGTTGACCTTTGATGCCAAGTGCGCAACCTTCTCCTCCGTATCTGTAGATTTCAAAGTGGTAAGATCCATTAACGCAAGACATTTGGAAAAGTTCTCCGGGGTCATCCAGTTATTTATGTTACACTGAATAACAGAGAGCCGTTTGTCTAACTCTTGCGTGTCTGGATAATAGCTGTATTTCGCTAATAAATCTTCCATAAATGCAAATTATTATTGTTTTATCTGTTTTATTCCCTGTTCTTTGTGTCAATTAAAATAGTAACCGGGCCATCATTCACCAACTCAACCATCATCTCGGCCCCAAATACCCCTGTCTGAACCGGTTTCCCCAGCTCAATTTCCACAGCATTGACAAAACTATCATAAAATCCTTTAGAAAAATCAGGTTTGGCGGCTCTAATGTAGGATGGCCTGTTGCCCTTCGCTGTCATTGCATGAAGAGTAAACTGGCTTACAAGAAGAATATCACCCCCTACATCCTTTATAGAGCGATTCATAACGCCGTTCTCATCATCGAAAACGCGCAAATTTACAATTTTTTTTGATAGCCATTCAATATCTTTTTCATTATCCTCCTCAACAATTCCCACAAGAATCATGAATCCCTTCCCTATCTTGCCCTTGATCTTTCCACCAATACTTACCGAGGCATTGGTCACTCTTTGAATAACAACTCTCATCTTTTTAAAATTTAATTTCCCGACAAAGCAGCCCCTCTTATCCCTTTATCTGTACAACTATCCCCTCTTTAACCAAAGGCTCTGCTATTCTCTCCATCTCCGCAACTGTAACCTTCCTTAACGAAGAGTTGGGTGTCTCCCTGTCTATTGTATACATCATTACCTCACGTGGTCTGAGCTCTTTTACAAGCCTTGTCCACGGCTCTGTGTTGGCAGGATCCGTTGAATCAAACTTAATACCGTTCTGCTCACCCCTAAGGAACATTGTCTGTAAAATAAAATTATTGTTGAACAGTTTAAGATTGTCAATGGTCTCCTTTAAGGAATAGCCGGGTGCGGGGTTGTCTATAAGGTTTACCCATTCTTTCAATGCACTGTCTATCTTAAGAATAGGATTATCAACCCTCTTTAGGGCCTCTCTTACGGCAGGTTTCCCTATCCTTGTTGCATTAGACAGTACAGAAACCTTTGCATTGGGGTAAAGCCTGTCCCTCTCATGTATGGTATGGTCTATTATCTCCGGGAACTGTGGATGTAATGTTGGTTCTCCATTGCCCGAAAAGGTGATTGTATCAATGGCTGTCCCTTCGCTTTTGTGTTTTTCGAGCTGTGAAGTGACGGCACTCTTTACTGCATCGTATGACGGAATGGTCTGATTGCCCTTTCCATTCCTGTTCCATCCGCATTCGCAATAGATACAGTCAAAAGAGCACACCTTACCGTTAACCGGCATAAGGTTTATACCAAGAGAGTTTCCAAGTCTTCTGCTCTTTATAGGGCCAAAAACAATTCCTTGCCAAAGTATGGTTGACATATCAATAACCTCCAATAAATATCCAATAAATATATAATAAATAGAGCTAACCTCAGCAAACATATAGCTGTTGGTAACAATAACGTAACTACGCCACGTTATACCAACCTTTTGGAGATGCTCTGTTCAGTTAACGACAAAGTTGCAAGATCTGCATTCTCTATAAGCACAACACCTGGTTTCTTGCCTATAGTAAAACTTCCCAAAAGGTTGTCTGCGCCAATTGCCTCTGCGCCATTGAGTGTTCCCCACTTTATTATATCTGCAAGCGGAATCTCCTTAAAGACAGACATTATAAATTTCATCTCATCTATCATTGAGAGGCGGTGATTGCTGGAGAGACTGTCTGTTCCTATGCAGACTTTAAGCCCCATGGAGTGCATGAGGTTGAGTGGTGCATATTGTCTGTGGATGAACCAATTTGAAAGCGGACATGTTGCCCAATACACATTCTCAAATGTTTGGAGCGCCTCATTTATGCTCTCCCTGTCTGCCGTAACGTTATGAACCAACAGCACCTTCCCCTTAATCTTTTCTCCTGCATATTCTCCATTCTCCATCTGCTTTACTTTTAGTTGTCCTCTGTGTACTGCGCTTTTGGCATGCATTATAAAATAGTTAAGGGCAGATTTTCCTGTTACTTTGGGCGTTGGCATATTACGTCCCCTGTAGTTGTCTGCAAGGTTGCCTGTTCCTGTACGTATAAGCTCCTCCTCCTCCGGGCTTTCTTGAGAATGATATGATATATAACCTCTCTCCAAACCTGCAGCTATGCAGCTTTCAAGAAGCTCGGGGCACATCGTATAACAGGAGTGCGGTGTGATAGACGCTGCAAGACCAAATGAATCTGCGCATGAAAGCAGTTTGCGGGCATTATCCATTATTGCACCGCATTCGTCAACTGCCCATCCGAACTGCTCTAAGTAGGTGTGGGTGAAGATAGGGGAGGAGGCCTTTTTTGCAAAACTTTCACTGCAATTGCTTATGTCCCCCATTCCGTTTACCCCCTCTCTGTACATCTTGTCCATCTGCTCGTTAATGGCATTAAGTCTTCCCTCTTTGTCTACCGTGAGCCTTAGGGCGTTTATCTGGTTAATGAAACCGCTCATTCCGGTATCCTCTTTAAAGTAGCCGGCAAGATGAGACAACTCCACGTGGCAGTGAGCATTTACAAATCCGGGGCATATTATGCCGTTGTAAAATTCGGTATCCTCTAATTCATCTGTAAGCCGGCCGGAACCGATAATTGTACCGTTGTCGTCTACCTCAATATAACCGTTCTTTACAGGTTCACCGTCAACGGGAAACATATAATTTGCTGCAATTCTTCTCATTTTATTACTCTTTGATCCTCTTTGTCACTATCCTCCTCCTCTCTGTCTATGATCCTTGGGTCTTTTACATTGGCCTTAACCCCTTTAGCCTTTTTACCGTCTGTGTTGGAATTTAACAACTCTGTCTGCTCCAACTGCTTTGCTGCCTTTAAAGTATTGGCAGATTTCAAAGAATCTGGTGATTGAGCATTGGTACTTGTAGAGTCTTTGCAATTTTCTACACTTAACTCTGTAAACCTATATGGTTCTCTCCTGCCAAAACATCTATCTGTCAATAGAAAAGATACAGTATCAGACGGTATTGAGTCTGTAACAGAGATCTGTCTGTGTTGTCTCAGCCTTAACTTTACGAGACCCTTAAGAACGGCATTATCCTTAAATCTGCCGGTATCGGCCTGCATAAGGTCATTCACATAATCCTCCCTGCTTATCTTCTCTCTAAGAGCCTGTTGCTTTTCTGTCAAAATATCCTTAGCTGCAAGAAGTATATTCTTGTAGCTGTCTTTTTTCTCTAAATAGTAGCGTGTAGATCTTCTGTAATCATCTGCGGTATAACCGTATTCATTTATGATTGCGGCAAAAAGCCTCGAACTGTCGCGCTGTGCAGAGTACTTATGGTGAACGGAAATATACTGGTCTGCAAGATAAAACTCCGTAATGATCTCGGCCATTTTATCTTTTGGGATGATAACCTCCTTTCTGCATGAACCGAACAGCAGACCTATAACAATTGAGATAGCAAAAATGTATTTCTCCAATTTCCACATTCTTTAATAATGGTTATCTGTTAAAACTTCCGCAAAGTTAATTTTTATTATTACTTTTGCCAATCTAATTGTTCACTCCATAGCAGGATACGTGTTACATTATCTGTTTGGGCATGAGAATTAAAGTACCAAAATTAATTAAGAATATCTATCCGTCTTTTATTTGGAATTTTCCCGACGAAAAAGATGGTGTTTTTCTAACGTTTGACGACGGTCCGAGGCCCGAGGTTACCCCGTGGGTGTTGGATAAATTGGATGAGTTTGGGGCAAAGGCCACTTTCTTTTGTATTGGAAAAAATGTGGAGCTTTTTCCGGCTCTTTTTGATGAGATTATAAGGAGGGGCCACTCTGTTGGCAACCATTCGTACAGTCATGTAAAGGGGTGGGGGATGGAGACAGGTGCCTATCTTAGGGATATAGATACTGCTAACGATATGATTAAGTCTAACTTGTTCAGACCTCCGTATGCCAGAATAGGGCCTAATCAAGCTAAGATGCTTGGCGAAAGGTACAACATAATAATGTGGAATATACTTAGCAGGGATTATAACAGAAATTTGTCGGGAAGAAAATGCGCCAAAAATGTAATTCCTTATTTAGAGCCGGGCAGTATAATTGTTTTTCATGACTCAATTAAATGCGCAAAGAATTTATGGGTAGCACTTCCTATGGTGTTGGAGGCGATAAGAGATAAGAGTTTGGTGTGCAAGAGGATAGAGATGTAGTAAATGGCGTTGGCTTTAGCTGATTTAATTTTGATAGCCGGCGCCAATGCCAACGCTAACGCCATAAATATGATATTGATTATTAAAGTTTGATTATATGAAGGTTTTAATTCTTGGTTCCGGCGGAAGAGAACATGCTCTTGCCTGGAAAATTAATCAGAGCAGCAGTTGCAGCGCTCTTTTCTGTCTTCCCGGAAACCCCGGGACAGCAAAGATAGCTCATAACCTCAAAGGTGATTTAAAAGACTTTGAGTCCATAAAGTCTGCGGTTATAGAGAATAACATAGATATGGTTGTGGTTGGACCGGAGGATCCGTTGGTTAACGGTCTGCGAGATTTCTTTGCTGCGGATGACAGATTGTCTACAGTACTTTTTGTTGGACCTTCTGCTGCCGGCGCCCGGTTGGAAGGGAGCAAGGATTATGCTAAGGAGTTTATGTTAAGACACTCTATCCCAACAGCGGCATACAGAACTTTTAATGCAGAGCAGATTAACGAGGGTAAAGAGTTCCTAAAAAGTTTGAGACCTCCGTATGTACTTAAAGCAGATGGTCTTGCAGGTGGAAAAGGTGTTGTGATCCCCAATACTCTTAAGGAGGCAGAAACTGAATTGGAGGAGATGCTTGGCGGAAAATTTGGAAAGGCGGGCAACAAGGTTGTGATTGAGGAGTTTTTACAGGGGATAGAGGTCTCTGTATTTGTGCTTACAGATGGTAAAGATTATCTGATACTTCCTCAGGCAAAGGACTATAAGAGGATATGCGACAACGATATGGGATTGAATACCGGCGGAATGGGAGCCGTTTCTCCTGTCCCTTTTGCAGATGAACTGTTTATGAGCAAAGTTGAGGAGAGGATTATTAAGCCTACTGTTAACGGTTTGAAAGAGGAAGGGATAGATTATCACGGGTTTATATTTATTGGACTTATGAATTGTGGTGGAGACCCGTATGTAATAGAGTATAATGTTAGGATGGGTGACCCTGAGACGGAGGCTGTAATGACAAGGATAGATTCAGACCTTTTGGTGCATTTGAAGGCTGCCGCATTGGGACTTCTTAAGAATGAGAAGATAGTTATCTCTAACAAGACTGCACTTACTGTTGTTTGTGTGAGCGGTGGTTATCCTCAGCAATTTAAAAAGGGGTATAAGATTACGCTTCCTTCTGATTGTGATGCTGTGATTTTCCATTCAGGCACTGCCATAAAAGATGGTGAGCTTGTTACCGGAGGTGGCAGGGTACTCGCAGTTACGGTTAATAGTGATTCTATTGAGTATGCAAGGGAGACTGTCTACCCTATTGTTGAAAAGATAGATTATGCAGACAAATTTTACAGAAAAGATATAGGTAAGGATCTGTTGAAATATTTGCAGTGATGAATTTCTGGAGAATAATTGCGTGGATGGTGCTGATCTTTTTGGTTGGCACCGCATTTTATCTGTTTCCTGCAGAGACAATCTCGCTTGATTCTCCATTAACGAGAGGGTGGTTGGATTTAGATACGGATACGGTATATGGGCATATGCTTTTGGCCGGACTGGGTGCGGTATCCATAGTCTCATTGGTTGTGTCTGTCTATTATACATCAATGAGACATTTTATGCACTCGTCGGACTCAGGTAATTTGCTAATAATATTCCTGTTACTCCTTTTTTCAAACCCATCTGCAATCTTTTTTTCACCGGTTTGTCTCTCTGCCATCTGTCTTATTTGGGCGCAAGAGGTACTTCTTGCAGAGAAAAAGTTCTTGGGATCTATGCTAATATCTTTGTCGTCTCTGTTTTATGCACCTCTTGTATGGCTTATCCCGCTTTCATTCCTCTTTCTAATATTTGTTTCAACAGATTTTCTTAAAAACCTTATTATAGTGCTTAGCGGATTGCTTCTGCCTCTGCTCTATATTGGCGTTTTCAGGTTTCTTCTGTTTGATGATGCAACATATTATATTGAGGATTTTTATAATATTGCTACCAATATATCGTTGTCACTAAGGTCTGTGGAATTCCCGCAGCTTTTTGAGATCATCTGTTTTGTTATTATTGCGCTTGTTACGGTTTCATATCTTCTTAAGGTGCTTAACAGACTTAAAATAAGCTTGAGGGATGCAATTAAGTCAAGAATACTCTTTTTATTGGCTCTGTCAGCTATCTTCTTCCTGTTCTCTTCTGCAACTTCGCAACCGTTAGTGGTTCTTATTGCTGCACCACTTGCCTTCCTTTATTCGTATAGGTTTGCCAATCTTGAGAATACAGGCAGAAAAAGTAGATATATAGAGGTGGTTCTTATTTTGAGTGCTTTGGTTATTACTCGTTTATCCTATTTTGTATAAAGAAGAGGGCGGATTTTTCGTCCACCCTCTTGTTGCTATCTGTAGGAATTTTATAAAAAGTAAACAGTTGTTCTTTTATAAAATTTTAGTTAGTTCTTCCCGGATATACCTTAAGAGCCTCCTCAAGGCACTTGATGGCATTCTTAAGATCCTCCTCCTTTAGCACGTATGCTATACGTACCTCGTTTATACCTCTGCCCTTTGTAGCATAGAAACCTGCAGCAGGAGCAACCATTACTGTCTGACCTTTATACTCAAAGTGCTCAAGCATCCATTGTGCAAACTTGTCTGCGTCATCGACAGGTAGTTTTGCTATGGTGTAGAATGCACCCATTGGCATAGGAGAATATACTCCGGGGATCTTGTTAAGGCCTTCAACAAGAATATTTCTTCTCTTGATGTACTCGTCTTTTACAGCTTTAAAGTATGAAGCAGGTGTCTTAAGCGCACCCTCTGCAGCAACCTGTCCGTAAGTGGAAGCGCAAAGTCTTGCCTGTGCATATTTCATTACAGCTGCCATAACCTCTTTGTTCTTGGATACAATTGCTCCTATTCTGGCACCGCAAAGGCTGTATCTCTTAGATACTGAGTCTAACAATATAACATTCTGCTCAAGTCCGGGAATATGCATGCATGAGTAGTGAGGCTCGTCTGTGTAGCAGAACTCTCTGTAAACCTCGTCTGAGTAGATGAACAGATTATGTTTCTTTGCAATTTCGCCCAATTTGTTGATAGCCTCTTTTGTGTACAATGTTCCTGTTGGGTTACCAGGGTTGCAGATAAGGATACCTTTTGTTTTAGGGGTTATATGTTTCTCGAACTCCTCCATTGCAGGTAGTTTAAAGCCATCCTCAATAGATGTAGAGATTGGAACAAGCTTAACGTCGTTCTGAAGTGCAAATGAGTTGTAGTTTGTGTAGAAAGGCTCCATTACAATAACCTCGTCATCCGGGTTACATGTAACTGCAAGTGCCAATTGAACAGCCTCTGTACCGCTGGCTGTAACGATAATCTCTTGTGGGGTAAGGTTGATTCCAATACCTTTGTAATACTCTACAAGACCCTTTCTGTAAGACTCTTCTCCTGCTGAGTTTGTATATGCGATAACCTTTAGGTCGCAGTTCTTAACTGCATCCAAAGCCTCTTTTGGAGACTCGATATCGGGCTGGCCTATGTTCAAGTGGTATACTTTTACACCTCTTTTCTTTGCAGCCTCTGCGTATGGTACCAATTTTCTGATTGGTGATGAGGGCATTGCCTCTGCTTTTTTTGATAATGTTAGCATTTTTTTAATCTTTTAATGTATTATTTCTATATAAATTTTAATGTATTACTCATAATATAAGCGTTGGCGTTGGCGCCGGCTATCAAAATTAAATCAGCTAAAGCTAAATAAAAGTTAAGAGTTGAAAGTTTATAGTGTATAGACAGTTTTTAAGTTAATAGCAGTAAAGCTTAAAGTAAGAAACCATCAACTTAAAAACAATAAACTAATTAACTGACTTTAAACTATAAACTTAATTAGCCAAAGCTAAAGCTAAAGCCAATGCCAAAGCTGGTAAACCATCTCTATTTTGTAAGCTCCCACAGGAATCTCTCTATGTTAGGCTGCATCTTGGATGTTGGAACTGAATAGTTGTTTACAAGTATTGCAAAACGAACCATCCCGTGGCTCCTGCTCTCTACGTAGCCTGCGTAGCACCTTACACCTGTAAGTGAACCGCTTTTGGCATGAATACGTCCTTTGTTTTTTGTGTATTTGCTATCCTTAAGGACACTCTTTAGTGTGCCGGGACCACCTGGGTATGGGAATGAGGCAAGATACTCTTTAAAGTTTTCGTTTTTCTGCATAAATGAGTAAAAACGGGTAAAAAATTCTGCGGAAACAAAATTCATTCTTGCAAGTCCGCTTCCATCAGCCTGTCTAAATCCTTCAACATCTACCCCATGTTCTTTTAAATACTCCTTGAGAGCACGTGCAGAGGCACTTATGCTGCTTTTGCCTGTTAGCTTTTTGCCAACAGTCTTAAGAAATGTCTCTGCGTAGAAGTTGTTGCTTATCCTGTTGGTTACATTTATTATATTAATGAGTTTTGGAGAGTATACTGTTGATATTGTATCTGCTCCAACGGCATAGTCAGCCGGCATATCAACTATATCCTTCACAACAGCCTCTGCAGATGTGGAACTTCCGTTTACAGATCCGGGGGCAACAACCTCAATGCCGTTTGCCTGCAAATATTTGAGGTATTCTGCCGCAGCACTCAGGTGAGGGAATTTATTTGCCCATGTGTGCTCTACACTTTTTTCGTCTACGCCAAGGTATCCCTCCACTCTCGAAACCTTAAGCATATCGGATGGGTAGTAGTATACCTCATCTCCTGATTGGGCAGGGCCTGTAACAGCTTCATTCAATATCTGCTGCCCCGGCAGTTGTGGGTAGACAACCTCTATTGATATGCCGTCATTCTCTTTACATCCGGGTGTGGTTCTTATTATTTGCGTGTTCTCCATAAAAGGGAGTCCGCTGGCTGCACAGCCATAGTCCCATCCAAGGTTACCCCAGTCCCAATTGTCGGGAATAGCCTCACGGGTAAAAAATGAATCATCGGCCACAATATTGCCCACAATTTTTGTAATTCCTTTGGCCTTGAGGGCGTCTGTCCAAACACCAAAGAGGGAGTCTATGCTATAGGCTACTGTATCTCTTGAACCGAAAGTTGGGTCTCCTCCTCCAATTATTGTAAGGTTACCGTACAAAATATTGTTTTTTACCGGCCCGTTGATAGAGATGCTTGTCTGATATCTGAAATCGGGGCCAAGAATTGAAAGAGCTGTACCTGTGGTAATTGTCTTCATTGTAGAGGCTGTAAGCAGCGGAAAATGACTGTTCCAGCCTGCAATCTTCTTACCGTTGTTGTCAACAGCGTAGATGCCTACAACTGCATTCTTGAATAGAGGATCTTTCTTTAGTACATTGTCAATGAAATGCTGCGCAGGTTGTGCGCATACTGTGAGGCTGCAAAGAGCAAAGGCAGCGCTCAAAATGATTTTTTTGAGGTTAGTCATGAATAATTTTTTTTGGTTGCGCAAATATACAAATTATATGTATTGATTGGTAAGCGTGTTTCTTTTATTAAAAAACTGTTAAATTTAACTGGTTATACTCTGTTTTGAGGTAATTTTTTTAAAAAATAGGTAAATTTGCGTCGTTAAATGGTGAAATAAGCACTATTTTTCTGTAAAAATATATTTTTTAATGTTTTTTACAGAAAGTTTTTAGACCTAATGCAAAATTTAATTATGAGTAACTCAAGATTAAAGGCTCTCGAAGAGTTGGATAATAGGACAAGTGAACGGTTTTACAGGGAGAATAGACCTGTTTCGGAATATTTTGGTGTCAATGTATTTGACCTGCCCAAAATGAAATGTTATCTCTCGGCAGAGGCGTATCAAGCTGTTGAGGATGCAATAAATCACGGCATTAAGATAGACAGGACAATGGCAGACCAGATTGCGGCCGGAATGAGAGGTTGGGCGGTAAAGATGGGAGCTACTCATTATACTCACTGGTTTCATCCGCTTACAGATGCCACAGCAGAGAAGCACGAGGCATTTATAGATTATATGAAGGGTGGTGGAGCTTTTGAAAACTTTAAAGGCAGTGCCCTTATCCAGCAGGAGCCTGATGCCTCCAGCTTTCCAAACGGAGGTCTGAGAAATACATTTGAGGCAAGGGGCTATACGGCGTGGGACCCAAGTTCTCCTGCTTTTATAATAGATGAAACACTTTGTATACCAACTGTATTTGTTGCATATACGGGAGAGGCGTTAGACCAGAAGACACCGCACCTTAAATCTATAGATGCGGTTAATAAGGCTGCAGTTGCAATATGCAAGATGTTTGACAAGAATGTTACCAGAGTAAACACTATGCTTGGTATAGAACAGGAGTATTTCTTGGTAGATGAAGCTTTCTTTAGGGCAAGGCCGGATCTTATGATCTGCAACAAAACTCTTTTGGGGCATACGGCGGCAAAGGACCAACAGTTGGAGGATCACTATTTTGGAGCTATTCCCGATAGAGTTGTCTCTTTTATGAAAGATTTTGAAACAGAGGCATATAAACTTGGTGTAATGCTAAAGACCCGCCATAATGAGGTTGCTCCTAATCAATATGAATTTGCTCCTGTTTACGGTGAGGCTAACATATCGTCCGATCAGAATCTTATGATGATGATCATAATGAAGAAGATAGCCAAAAAACATAAATTGGAGGTTATTTTTCATGAGAAACCGTTTGCAGGTGTTAACGGTTCCGGCAAACACTGTAACTGGAGTATGGTAACAAATACCGGGGTAAACCTGCTTTCACCGGGAAAGACTCCAAGGACCAACCTGCAGTTTTTAAGTTTCTTTTCATCTGTGATGAGAGGTGTGTACGAACATAACCATTTGCTTATGAGTAGTATAGCCTCGCTTAACAATAGCTACAGACTGGGAGGGTCCGAGGCTCCGCCAGCAATAATGAGTATCTTTATAGGTGAAACACTTACAAGATTGGTAGAGTCTATAGAGAACCTGTCTGACCGTAACCTTACCAGTGTATCGGACAAAGAGGTTAAGGTGCGCTCAAAGATGCATATTGTAAATCAGATACCGGAGATTCTTCCAGACAACACAGACCGCAACCGTACCTCACCGTTTGCCTTTACCGGAAACAGGTTTGAGTTTAGAGCGGTTGGTTCGTCATGCAACGTTGCATCATCCATATTTATTCTAAACACTGTCGTGGCGGAACAGTTGGAGAGGTTCAAGCAGATGGTAGACAAGAATATGGAGGATGGAATGAGCCAGGATAAAGCAATGATGAAAGTTATCCGTCAGTTCCTTAGAGAGAGCAGGAATATAAGATTTGAGGGGAACGGCTATAGCGAGGAGTGGCAGAAAGAGGCGGTAGCAAGGGGGCTTAAAGGGATAAAGAATCCTGTTGAGGCATTCAAGGAGTATATAAACAAAGATACCATAAAGATGTTTGAGGCTCAGAATGTGCTTACAGCCAGAGAGGCTGAGGCGCGGTATGAGGTGCTCAACGAGATTTTTGTGAAGAAGCTGCAGATAGAGGCTCGTGTGCTTGGAGACTTAACGGTAAACCATATCATTCCAACAGCCATACGCTTCCAGAACTCACTTATAAACAATGTACACGGTATTAAGGAGTTGTTTCCCGACGATTACCAGCAGATGTGTACCACTCAATTGAAGCTGCTAAAGAAGATATCCAGATATATCAATGAGCTCCAGACATTGGTACACGACATGATAGATGCAAGGAAGGTTGCCAATGTAATTACCGATATTCCTACGAAAGCGGCAACCTACTACGATACAGTATATCCTTTTATGGACAAGATTAGGGTTATAGCAGATAAGTTGGAGATGGTTGTGGATGATGAGTTATGGCCATTGCCAAAATATAGGGAGATGCTGTTTTTGAGATAATAAAAATTGGAACGTTAGTAGTTCATATAGTTTTTTGGGCACGACCGGTATTTATAGGGGTATACGATAACGGTTGTGCTCTTTTTTTTCTCGTATAAGAAAATTTGCAGTACTTTTGTGTGTTTGAAAAATGTTCAAACAGCATCTTTAAACACCTTATATACATGCTTACAGACAATCAGAAAAGTAACAGATACGCAATGCGTGGAGTGTCATCGTCAAAGGAGGATGTGCACAACGCAATATCGAATATAGACAAGGGGCTGTATCCAAAAGCCTTCTGCAAAATAGTTCCGGATTATCTTGGCAACGACAAGGATTACTGCATTGTAATGCATGCAGACGGGGCGGGGACAAAATCGTCATTGGCTTATGCATATTGGAAAGAGACAGGAGATCTGTCTGTTTGGGATGGTATTGCACAGGATGCCATTGTAATGAACACAGACGACCTGTTATGTGTAGGGGTAACGGACAACATATTGCTGTCATCTACCATTGGCAGGAACAAACAGCTTATTCCCGGAGAGGTAATATCGCGGTTGATAAACGCTTCGGAGAACTTCTGCAAGACGATGGCCAATCATGGTGTGAATATGATTCTTACGGGAGGTGAGACTGCAGATGTGGGAGATTTGGTGCGCACTGTAATAGTAGACAGCACGGTATGTGCAAGGATGAGAAGAGATGATGTAATAGATAATGCAAATATCAAGGCTGGTGATGTTGTTGTTGCATTGGCATCTTTCGGTAAGGCTGTATATGAAACGGAATACAATGGCGGAACGGGCAGCAACGGACTTACATCTGCAAGACATGATGTTTTTTCAAAAGAGATAGCGCACAAATACCCCGAGACATACGATAATACTCTGCCAAAAGATTTGGTCTATTCCGGCAGCTGCTCCTTAACTGATATAGAACCGGAAACAGGGCTCACTTACGGAAAATTGGTGCTGTCCCCTACAAGGACATACGCCCCTATTATAAAAGATATATTGTCGGGATACAAAAACAGAATAGACGGAATAGTTCACTGCTCCGGTGGAGCGCAGACAAAGGTACTGCACTTTATAGACGGGCTTACAGTGGTGAAAGACAATCTGTTCCCAACACCTCCGCTGTTCAGGCTTATTCAAAAGGAATCCGGTACGGATTGGAAGGAGATGTACAAGGTGTTTAATATGGGGCATCGCATGGAGATCTACACAGACAGCGAAACTGCCGCAAAGGTGATTGAAATGAGCAGAAAATATGGGGTGGAGGCCGGAATACTGGGACGTGTAGAGAGTTCTGCAGATGGTGTGAGCAGGGTGGATCTTACATCTGAACACGGACATTTTATATATGAGAAATAATAACTATACTTTCCCTATGAAACATTCAAATTTTAACATTCTTCCGATAATTGCTGCGGCATTGCTGCTGTTTGGATGCGGTGGCAACGGAAACAAGTCTCAGGTAAAGCTCTCTCCAATAATGGAGAAGGCACTTAACGAAAAGGATTCTAAGTTCTATGCAGATTTTGGTTCGTTCCCAAAAGAGAGGGCAAAACTTCCTATAGGTGTGTTTGACTCCGGAACAGGAGGACTTACGGTTTTGGAGGTGCTCCTTAAAAACGATATGGTCAATAATGTGACAGGTGAGGATGGCCAGGACGGTATCCCGGATCTTGCAGGTGAGAATTTCCAATATCTTGCAGACAGAGCCAACATGCCTTACGGCAATTATAAAGCTGCCGGAAAGGAGGACTTCTTTAAGGAGCTTGTGGTTAAGGATGCGCTGTTCCTGCTTGGCAACAAATATTATAACAACAATGTTGACTCCAATCCTCTTGGGGAGAAGGAGCGTGTGAAGATACTTATTATAGCTTGTAATACTGCAACAGCTTACGGTCTGGCAGATGTGGAGACACTTCTATCGTGCAGCGGTACAGGGATAAAGGTGATAGGTGTTATAAATGCGGGTGTAAGAGCACTGTTTGGCGGTATAGAGGAGCAGATTGCAGCCGGAGATACTCTCAGTGGAAAGAACTTTGGAATAGGTGTGATTGCAACTGCCGGTACCATAGCGTCAAATGCGTATCAGGAGCTTATAGCTAAAACAGCCGGAGAGAAGGGTATAGGCGTATCTATATCGTCTCGCGGGGCAATTGGTATTGCAGAGTCTGTTGATATGGAGAAGGACTATGTAGATGAGTCTGCAGTTGCGGTAAGAGACAATTACAAAGGTCCGGTATTAGGCGATGGTGATGGTGATATTCACGAATCCATGCTTCCGCTTTACAATTTCAATAAGGAGAACAACGGCTATTTAGAGAAAACAGAGAATGGAAAATTGGTGAGCCTGCAGCTTAACAGTTCAGAGAACTATGCACGTTTTCACCTCGTTTCGCTAATAGATAACTATCTTAAGAACGGCTATACAGCACCGCTGTCTAGGATTATTATGGGATGTACTCACTATCCGTTCCTTATAAATACATTCAAGCAGGTTGTCGCAGAGATGAGAGAGTACAAGGAAAACGGTGAATATGTTTACAAAGATATTCTTCCCGACAATGTTGTCTTTATAGATCCCGCTATCTATACTGCAAAAGAGTGTGCGCAGGAGCTTAGAAAGGACAATCAGATGGCTGTAAGCACGGATGACAGTGCTGTAAAGGCATTTATCTCGGTTCCTAAGAATGGTTTGGATTCTACAAAGGTAGATGCAGACGGTAACCTTACATATGATTTCAAATATGGAAGAGAATACGGTACTGAGGATGAGTATACGGTTGTGGTTCCGTTCTCAAGAAGATATTTGAATGAAACGACAATAAACAATATAAGGGCTTTGCTTCCGGAGTCATATAAAAAAATAACGGAGGCCTTATAGCGTTGGCGTTGGTATTGGCAAATTTAAGTGTAAAGAGGGGAAAGAGGGGAGAGAAAGCTTTGGTGTTGACATTGGCCTTAATTTAGTTGAAAGCGTATAGTTTATAGTGTATAGACAGCTTTAAAGTTAATAGTAAGGAGGAAAGCTGAAAGTTAAAACTAATATCTTTAAAACTATCGACTGATAAACAGACTATAAACAATAAACTAAATCAGCTAAAGCTAAAGCCAAAGCCAAGGCTAAAGCCAAAGCTGTAGAGTATAATAATTAATGATTAATTTATGAGTTTTGCTCAAAGGGTAACATCAGAAGAGATAGAAGGAATGAGCATGGCTGCTTTTGTAGGGGAGATAAAGGTCATAAACTTCAAAGATGAAGATTTTGACGAGGCAATCAGGTACCTGTCTACTCAACCTTTTATAGGCTTTGATACAGAGACCAAACCCTGTTTTATTCCTAAAGTACCGCGTAACAAGATGGCTATTCTCCAGCTTGCGTCACATGACAGAGCTTTTATTTTTAGGCTGCAGCAGATTGGCGTTCCTCAGGAATTGGCAGATCTTCTTGCAAATCCGTTTGTCATGAAGATTGGGGCTGCGGTACACGATGATATAAGGGGGCTTCAGGGGTATACAAATTTTACTCCACGCGGGTTTATAGATCTGCAGAGATTATGTGGAGAATTTGGAATCGAAGAAAAAAGTGTTAGAAAGATGGCAGCTATCATTTTGGGCAAAAGGGTATCCAAATCGCAGCAACTCTCAAACTGGGAGAGTGCCCAGCTGTCGGAAGCTCAGCTAAAGTATGCTTCTACAGATGCATGGGTCTGTTTGGAGATGTTTGATGAATTAAAACTAAAAGGTTTTGTTTAGTGCAGATGAAACGTGTTATACTTAATAAGGGAAAGGAGAGCTCTCTACTCAGATTCCATCCGTGGGTCTTCTCCGGTGCAATAAAAAAGATTGCAGGCGGAACACCGTTTGAAGGTGAGGTTGTGGAGGTTGAGGCATTTGATGGAAGGTATCTTGGAACAGGTCATTATCAAGTAGGTTCAATAGCCGTTAGAATATTGAGTTTTGAGAGGAGGCAAATAGATAGCTCGTTTTGGGAGGAGGCTCTTGTAAAAGCGTACAATGTGAGGCAGACACTTGGTATCTTTAATGAGCACACAAATTGTTACAGACTTGTCCATGGCGAGGGTGATTTCTTGCCCGGACTTATAATTGATATATACAACGGATATGCGGTTATACAGGCTCATTCTGCAGGAATGTTCCTTGCTTTAGAGGATATAGCAGAGGCCTTAAGAGGTGTTTATGGTGATGGATTGCTTGGAATTTATGATAAGAGTTCCGGCACTGCCCCATTCAAGGCCGGTTTGCCTCTTAACGACCGCTATTTATGGCGCTCGGAAACAGCTATAGATGCTCAATTCCACAATAATGATGATAATCCTTTTGCAGTAACTGTTCTTGAGAACGGCAATAAGTTTCTTGTAGATTGGGTTAACGGTCAGAAGACGGGCTTTTTCTTGGATCAGAGGGATAACAGAGCTCTTGTAAAAAGATATGCGGCCGGCAAGGATGTGCTTAATCTGTTCTGCTATACCGGCGGATTTTCAATTTATGCGCTGCAGGGGGGGGCGAAAAGCGTAACATCTGTAGACAGTTCAAAAACAGCTATAGAACTTACAGATAGAAATGTCTCCGTTAACGGATATGATGACAGTCTGCATAGATCCTATTGTACAGATGCACTTGAATTTATGCGCAACTTAAAGGCTAACGAGTATGACCTTATGATTGTAGACCCGCCTGCCTTTGCAAAGCACAGAGGGGCTTTGGACAATGCTTTAAGAGCATATAAAAAACTTAATGCACTTGCTATTGAAAAGGTTAAAAGTGGTGGAATAATCTTTACATATAGTTGTTCGCAGGTTGTTGATAAGAATGCATTTGCCTTGGCGGTCTTCTCTGCCGCGGCATTAACAGGCCGTAAGGTGAGGATTATGCACAGGTTGACCCAGCCGGCAGATCATCCGGTAAGTATTTATCATCCCGAAGGGGAGTATCTTAAAGGATTGGTTCTGTATGTGGAATAAAAAAAACGGTAGCTCAAAGGCTACCGTTTTTTGCGAGGTACCAAGCAGAGTCGAACTGCTGTACACGGTTTTGCAGACCGCTGCCTAACCACTCGGCCATGGTACCGGTTAGGGATTGCAAAGGTAGATTTTTTTTTTGACTTTCCAAATCTTAATAGAGGATTTTGTAAAAAAAAGATGTACCGTATTGTAAGGTACATCTTTTTACGAGGGGTAAATGTAACTACTGGTTACTATAGTTTTTCGAAATCAACATCTGTAAAGTTCTTCTCCTCTGTGGCAGAACCTGCATTCTCTGTATAAACACGCTCTGTTACAGGACACTTATCTTTTATAAACTTAATTACCTCTTCAAGTCCGTCTGTGAATTTCTCAAAATCTTCTTTGTAGAGGAAAATTTTATGTTTGTCATAGACAAATCTTCCATCTTTTTCAACTCTTCTCTTGCTCTCTGTTATTGTAAGGTAATAATCGTTTCCTTTTGTTGCCTTAACATCAAAGAAATAGGTCCTTTTACCTGCTCTTACCGGTTTAGAGAAGACATCCTCACCGTTGCGCTCCTGCGCTCCTGCATTGTCGTAATCCTCAAAATACATAATTTTTCTTCAATTAAATTTTAAAAGTTTCACAAAGATAAAATATTTTTTATCCTCATTGACTATATTTGCAAAATATTTTAAAAAACTCAGATATGTTGAGCAGACGATTAATAAGGGTGAAAGTATTTAAAGTTCTTTTTGGAAGGGTGGCAGCCGGAAATTCAGATGCACTGATTGGTGCAGAGAATGAGCTTATGGCATCTTGTGAAAAGACAAGAGACCTTTATATCTTACTTATGAGACTCCCTGTTGCGCTCAAGAGAATAGCAAAGGCAAGAATAGAACAGGGACTGCAGAAATTTCATCCAACAGAAGAGGAGGCTAATCCAAACTATAAATTTGTAAATAACAAGTTCATTGAGATTATTGAAAATGATCTTGAATTTCTAAAGTTGGCAGATTCCAAGGGGTTGATGTGGGACAACTATGATACTTTCATAAAAAAACTCTATCTTGCAATATCTCAGACAGAGTATTTTAAGAGGTATATGAACAGCGGTGATTCCTCATTGGTGGAGGATACAAAGCTCCTTTACAACATATTTGCGAATGCTTTAGAGGATAATGAGGATTTGGAGGATATTTTGGAGGAGACTAATGTATTTTGGATGAACGATCTTGAATATGTCCTTAATAAGGTTTTGGAGAACATTAATAAGATCTCCAAGAGAAAAAAGGTGATTGTACCGGATACCTTTAGAAAAGAGGATGATATTACTTACGCCAAGAAGCTTTTAACGGAGTCCCTCATCCATTATGACGAGTATGTGAATATTGTTGCAGGGATGGTTCCAAACTGGGATAAAGAGAGACTTGTTGCAACGGATTTAGCTTTAATAGTTATGGGAATTACGGAGGCTGTTGTCTTTAATTCCATTCCGTTAAAGGTAACTATAAATGAATATGTGGATATCTCCAAATTCTACAGTACGCCAAACAGCAGGACTTTTGTCAACGGTATATTGGACAAGATTCTCCAGCAGATGGTAAAGGATGGAAGAGTGGTTAAAACCGGCAGAGGGTTGGTAGGTAGCAATTAATAATTTAACGATATATTAAAATGAAAATGTTATTTTTTCTTCAGGCTCAGGCCGGTCAGCAGAGTGGCGGCGGTATGGGCAGTTTTCTAATAATGATGGTCCTTATTTTTGTTGTGATGTATTTTCTTATGATACGTCCTCAACAGAAAAAGCAGAAGGAACTTGTAAAATTCCGTGACTCCCTACAGAAAGGTGACAAGGTTGTTACTATTGGCGGCATATATGGTACTGTTGCCGAAATCAAAGAGAGAGTAGTTCTTTTGGAGGTGGATAACAATGTTAAGATAAGAGTTGACAAAAGCTCTTTGGTTAAGGATATTTCAGACGTTCCTGCAAAGTAGGCATACGTACAATTAAAGATTTGAGCAGATTTTTTTCAATAATAAAGAGAGCATTTAAAAAGAGAGGAAATGATTGGATTATACTAATCATTTCTCTCTTTTTTGCATCTTTGATGTGGGGAATACTGCGTTTGTCGCAGACTTATTCTACCACCTTCAAATATGGTGTTAAGGTAAATACATATGTAAAGGGGCGCTCTTCCGGTGCGTTATCTGTCAATCCGGTATTGGTAAGGGGAAAGTCAAGCGGTTTCTTTATTCTCCAGCAGAGATATTTTGGTAATAATTCATATTTAGAGCTTAATGTTGCCCCATCTCTTATACACCCCGTTGCAGGAAAGGAGGATCTGTTCTTTATAAAAGGCTCCCAAATAAAGGAAAATATAAGCCAGATTTTGGAGGGGGAGATCTCTGTTGACAATATAGCGATAGATTCGCTCTTCATATATCTTTTTAATGAGGCGTACAAAAAAGTTCCTGTGGTTCCAAGAACCAATATATCATACGCAGCACAATATACATCTGTCGGGAAGCTTACCTTAAAGCCCGATTCGGTGCTTATTTACGGAAATACCAAGATAATAGATGGAATAGATTCGCTTTTTACTGAAGAGATAACAGGAGACAAGGTGAAAAGGAATTTAAGTGGGATTACAAGACTTAAGGCTGTAGAAGGTGTTGAGACATCTGACAAAGAGATATACTATTCTGTGGATGTGGCAAGGTATTATGAGGTTGTGCTTCGTGTGCCTCTTAGTATTGTAAATGCACCGGAGGTTAGGTCTGTGCCTCTTCCCGACGAAGTGAAACTTAGAGTAAAGGTTAGGTTTACAGATAATCTGCAAAAATTAAGTTCGCAGGATTTTAATGCCTACATAGATTTTAATGACACAGGACTGAATGGAGTCGATTGCGGCTATGCAGAGGTTAGAACAGATAATCTTCCACACGATGTTATAGAGGTAAAGGCAGAGCCTGCTTTTATTAAGATTTATTGATATGACAACAGATAGAAATGAGTTGCCGCTTGTATTGGCTTGTACGGGCGGAATAGGGAGCGGGAAAACCTTTGTGGCCGGCATTTTTGAGCATATAGGTGTTCCTGTATACTATTCGGATTCAAGAGCTAAGGAGCTCTATTTTAAAGATAGGGAGTTGGTTGAATCTTTGGTAGGACTGCTTGGCGAAGATGTAGTAGACGGAACTTTGGATAATGGCATCCTTAAATTGGATTTTAAACGCTTTGCTTCAAAAATCTTTGGAGACAGTACCCTAAAAAAATCTGTTGAGGAGATTGTTCACCCTGCGGTATTGCGCGATTTTGAGGGGTGGAGACGCTGCTATTGCAGCAAGAACAAGTATGTAATGATTGAGTCTGCAATTATTCTGGAGCTACCTGTCTTTAATAGTTTGGAGAAGAAGATACTTGCTGTGGTTGCACCGGAGGAGTTGCGTTTAAAGAGGGTAATGGACAGAGATAAGGCATTAAAAGAGATGGTTCTGTCTCGTATAAGGGCCCAATGGAGCGACCGGCAGAGAGAAGCTATGGCAGATTTTGTTATATTTGCAGACGAAAAAAGGCCCCTTATAGAGCAGGTGCTCTGTGTTGATAGGGCAATGAAAAGAATATAGATTGATTATGGGAATAGGAAAATGGATTACTGGTGCTATAGGATGGGCTGTTGGCGGACCTATAGGTGCGTTAGTGGGATATCTCCTCGGTTCTGCGATGGAGGGCGATTCTTTGTCGGGAACTAAAAGAACAAGAACTTCTACCTACTCTGCCGGAGAGCAGAGGAACAGTTTCCTTGTCTCTATGTTGGTACTTTCCGCAGCCGTTATGAAGGCAGACGGAAAGGTTATGAGGAGCGAGCTGGATTATGTAAAACGTTTTATAGCCGGCTCGTTTGGAGAGACTGCCCTGCCTGAATCGCTAAGATTGCTTAAGGAACTGCTACAAAAGGATATAAACATTTCTGAGGTATGTGCGCAGATAAAAATGTATATGAACAGTTCCCAGCGGCTTCAGTTGCTGCATTTCCTTGTTGGTATAGCTGAGGCAGATGGATATGTGAGTAAGCAGGAGGTAGATACAATAAGGAATATTGGGAAATACCTTGGAATACAGGATAGTGATGTAAACTCCATTTTAGCTATGTTCAACAACAATTTGGAGTCTGCATATGCAGTTCTTGAGATAGAGGAAACAGTTACAGATGAGGAGGTTAAGAAAGCTTACAAGAGACTTGCCTTAAAGCATCACCCGGATAAGGTTGAATCTTTGGGTCCCGATGTAAAGAGGGCAGCGGAGGAGAAGTTCAAGCAGATAGTGGCTGCCTACGAGGCTATAAAGAAGGAGCGTAATATGTAACTCCAGGTATGAACAATTTTACAGATAGAGAAGTTTTTTAGAAAAGATAAGAGAAATGAAGACAGATTTAAGAAAGATTTTGGCAGTCACCGGTGAGTCGGGATTGTTTTATTATGTTTCACAGGTTAGATTAGGAGCTATTTTAGAATCTTTGAGCACAAAACAGAGGAATAAGTATGGACTTAATGCAAAGATGACATCTTTGGCAGATATCTCAATATATACAGATGAAGGTGAGACCAAATTGCAGGATGTATTTGAGGCGATGCACAAGGAACTTGGTGAGAGCGAGGCTCTTTCTCCAAAGTCGGATCCTAATGCAATAAAGGAGTTTTTTGCAAAGGTGCTTCCTACATACGACAGAGACCGCTTTTATGTTTCTCACATGAAAAAGGTTCTTTCATGGTATAACGAGTTGCTTAAATATGCATCGTTAGACTTTGCAAAGGAGGATGATGCTCAAGCAGAGAATGCTCCTGCTGAGAATGCTCCTGCTGAGAAGGCTGAGTAGAACCAATAAGCAGTTGTCTGTAATGGGTTTTTCAAAGGTAAGATATGCAAAGCCTGCAAGCGTAATGTTAATAACGCTTGGGTGTTCTAAAAACAGGGTGGATTCGGAGCATCTGCTTAGGCAGATGGAGTCTGCCGGTGTTACTCTGCTTCCCGACAACTACGAGGTGGGAACAGCATTTACAACCCCTTGCGATGCAATAATCATAAATACCTGCGGCTTCATAAAGGATGCAAAGGTTGAATCCATAAATACCATTTTTGCCGCGATAAATGCCAAGAACGCCGGAATTACAAAATATGTGTTTGTGTTCGGCTGCCTTTCTCAGCGTTATAAGGACGAGTTGGTTGCAGATATTCCCGAGGTTGACGGCTTTTTTGGTGCTTTTGATATATCGGGGGTACTCGATGCCATGAGTATAGGGCGCAATGCCTCTTGTGAGCAGGAAAGGTATCTTACTACTCCAAAGCACTATGCATATCTAAAGATATCCGAGGGGTGCAACAGACATTGTGCATACTGCTCGATTCCCGGAATAAGGGGCAGGCATAAGTCTGTGCCTATTGAGGAGTTGGTTAAGGAGGCTGAGAACCTTGCAAAAAACGGAGTCAGGGAGCTTATTGTGGTTGCTCAGGATACAACATATTACGGATTGGATCTTTACAGGAGGCGCGCTTTGGCAGATCTGTTGGAACAACTGTGTAAAGTAGATGGTATAGAGTGGATTAGAGTTCATTATTCATATCCTGCGCAGTTTCCTAAGAATGTACTTAGGGTAATGGCCTCTCAACCCAAAATCTGCAAGTATTTGGACATTCCGCTTCAGCATGCTTCTACAAAGGTGCTTGCGCTTATGAAGCGCTCTATAGATATGGAGGGAACGCAAAGACTTATAGATGAGATAAGAGAAACTGTTCCGGGCATAGTTCTAAGGACAACCATGATTGTGGGGCATCCTGGTGAAGATAAGCGTGAGTTCGAAAAACTTTTGGCCTTTGTAAAGCATAACAGGTTTGAGATGTTAGGGGCTTTTACATATTCAGAGGAGGAGGGGACTTACGGTGCAAAGCACTATAAAGATTCTGTTCGCGAATCAACCAAACAGAAGCGTTATGATGAGCTAATGAAACTTCAGGCAACAATCTCTAATGAGATTCACCTGTATAGAATTGGTTCTGTTGAAAAGGTAATAGTTGATTCTTTCTCAGATGGAATACTGCATTGCAGAAGTATGTATGAGTCTCCGGATGTTGACGGTGAGATAAAGGTTGTGCCTGCCGGTATTGAAAATCCTGCGGATTTTGTAGGGAACTTTATAACAGTAAAGATAACCGGCTCAGATGATTATGACTGGGAGGGGTGCATTGTTTGATAATTAATTTGTAAATTATTAATATTTAATAGAATAGTATGGGACTATTAGATGGTAAAGTGGCTCTTATAACAGGGGCTGCAAGAGGAATTGGCAAGGCCATTGCTCTTAAATTTGCGCAAGAGGGGGCAAATATTGCTTTCACAGATCTTGTTATTGATGAAAATGCTGAGAATACCAAAAAAGAGATTGAGGCAAATGGTGCTAAAGTTCTTGCAATAGCATCTAATGCTGCTTCGTTTGAGGAGTCGCATAATGTTGTGGAGCAGGTTGTTAAGGAGTTTGGGCATCTTGATATTCTTGTAAACAATGCAGGTATAACCAAAGATGGCCTTATGATGAGAATGTCCGAGGCTCAATGGGATGCTGTAATAAACGTGAACCTTAAATCTGCATTTAACTTTATTCATGCAGTTACACCTGTAATGATGCGTCAACGTGGCGGTTCCATCATTAACATGAGCTCTGTTGTTGGTGTTCATGGTAATGCAGGCCAGACCAACTACTCTGCATCTAAGGCCGGTATGATTGGCTTGGCAAAATCTATTGCTCAAGAGATGGGTTCAAGAGGTGTTAGAGCCAACTGTGTTGCTCCCGGTTTCATTATTACAGAGATGACTGCCAAACTTCCAGACGAGGTTAAGAAGGAGTGGTGCAACAAAATCCCTCTAAGAAGGGGTGGTACACCTGAGGATATTGCAAATGTTTGCGTGTTCCTTGGAAGTGATCTGTCGAGCTATGTTAGTGGGCAGGTTATACAGGTGTGTGGTGGCATGCAAATGTAAAAGTTGGCAAAGAAGGGCAATTTCTTCGTTATGCTCATTGTAAAAATCCTCACATACTAAGGTATGCTCCGGTGTTTTACAATTTCGCAGGCCTTGAACTTGCCCTTCTATCCAACTTTTACAGTGGATGAACGGAACTGTTATTTGTCTGCTTATCTGTTTGTTCAAGTATATTGCGGATGGCAAACATTTAATTAGTTGTATATGAGGCGAATTTTAGCAAAATAAAAAGCGTGGCACAATGGCCGCTCTTTTTTATTGTTCACTTTTGTGCAGTTGCTTGTAGAGGCTTACAGCCTCCTTGAATTTAAACCTTTCCATAGACAATGTAATCCACTTTAAAGCTAATTCCTTTTGGCCAAGGATGTTGCATAATACAGCGATGTCGTATGCGGCAAACGATACCTTTCTTGGATTGTTGGACTCTGTAAATGGCATAAAGGCATCTATAGCCTCTTTGAGCTTATATTCTTCTGCCAACCGGCAAGCGTTCATCCATTCTTTTGAGCCTTTGTAAGTGACAAGTAGATGGCTCTCCTCTATCCATTGCGGTGTGAGCTCTGCAGCAGCTGATTCTCCTAACCTGTATGCAATTTGCGAAAGGCTTGCCTCGGTCATCTCTACTATCTGCTCACGAGTTAGATTACTTGACAGCAACTCTATCTGCATTGTGTCTTTAACCTCTTTTCCATAGACGTAACTGCCGAGGATATTGTCATACACCTTAAAACTTATTTTTACAGGGGTGCTGAAAAATGTTATTCCGTACAACTCTGAATCATATACCTTAATCTCATTTTGCGGATTCGTATAATCCACACCGGCATTTTCAACTATTATGAGTGTCTTGGCATTGCCAAGACGCTTTGCTATAGTGGAGTTTTCTGTTTTTGATCTGTATATCACTTGTGCGGCAGGGTCATCTGCATATTGAGCATACAGTTTGCTGTTAAGCGCAACGGGAATTAAAGATATGGAATCAATGCCGGAAACCAATTCTCTGTCTTGTGCCGTTTTTTCTGCAACAGCAACTGCTGCATTCACCATTATCAGCGAGTCATTGGAAAAACCAAGTGATGATGGCCTATGTGGATCGAAGCATGCAACAACTGCTATGTTATCTCTGTTTATCAGTACCTTGCCGGCATTGTTGTTCCGCTCCACAGTAATGTAGTAAGCCTGCGGAGAACAACCTTGCAGTAGCAAAGCTAAACCAAAAACAAATGTAAATACCCTCATTAACATTATTTCTAAATTAATTTTTTTCGTAAGCCATGTTTTTTGCGTTAACAATAAACTTCTATATAACTATGCTTTGACGTTAGCGTTGGCCTTAATTGAGTTTATAGTTGGGAGTCTACAGTGTATAGGCAGTTTTAAAGTTAACAGAGGTAAAGTTAAAATTTAAAAACTATAGACAATAAACTTAATCAGCTAAAGCAAATGTCAAAGCTATAGCTGATTACATGGCGAGGAAAAACTGCTCATAAACGAACTATATGTGAGACCAAAACTCCCTCATAACCTCATACAACGACTCCGAAGTAGCGGTATAATATGCCGCAACATCCCTGCTGTCATTCTCTGCAGCCATCCATACCTCCATTTTGTATGGCGGATCCATCTTAAGAACTTTTGCAGATGTATAAGGAATCTTTCCCGATTTCAAATCTTCTAATGTGCCATCTATCTCTGCGGCAATAAGATCCTCCCTTAGTGTCTCAATTGCAAGATTAACTCTGTCTCTTATTCTTTTGCACACCTCTTTTGGGTTGTAGTTGGCTGCGGCAACTCTTCCAATAGCCTTTTTTGTTATAACAGTCTCTATGTTCCCAAAAAATTGGCGGGTCTCCTCTGCTGTAACGTCATCTCCGCTTATAAAAGCAACAGGAACATTAAACAGCCCGGCGTAAAGTGCGTTATATGGGCACTCACCCATAGAGATTCCGTTAAGTTTGTAATCTATTACTTTACGAGACATTGTGTGAGAAAGGACTCCGTTCTCCTTGCCTGCCATTGCGTGAGCCCCAATAAAGATAAGCGCATCATAGCTCTCGTCTATGCCAAGAACCATTGTCTCACAGCATCCCGGTTTGCGGCCATTAACATATATGCAGTTTTTATTGAGCAGGGTTGGATTAAGGTTCTGGTCTGCGCCATGTCCGTCTCGTACAACAATCTCTGTTGCACCTGCCTGCAGAGCACCCTCAATTGCGGCATTCACCTCATGTGTAAGCTGGTCTGAATTGCGCCAGAAGAAAGGGTGATTGTTATAGATCTCATCAAAAGTAACAACATCTGTTGCCCCCTCAAAATCTACTCCAATCATAATTTTAAGACCTTTTTCAGTTAAGTGTTCTTTTGATTTAGCTTTCATAACTTTATATTTAAGTAAATGACTATTCTTTTTTCATATTCAAAAAGTTGCCTTTTTATACAACTTTTTAACAGATGTTTAGAGACTGCTCCTTAATCTTCTCCAACTCATCCTTCATCTTAACAACCCACTTCTGAATCTCTGCATGATTGGCCTTTGAACCCATTGTGTTAATCTCACGTCCCATCTCTTGAGCTATAAATCCAAGTTTTTTGCCCGGATAAGGCTCATTGTCTATCGTCTCCATAAAGTAGCGGCAATGCTGTCTGAGCCTAACCTTCTCCTCGTTTATATCCAACTTCTCCAGATAGTAGATGATCTCTTGCTCCAACCTGTTGGTATCTGGCATAGTAGCAATCTCGGCAAGCCTTGTGTTAAGCCTCTCCTTAACAGCGGTTATCCTCTCCATTTCAAACTTCTCAACCTCTGTAACCCATCCTTCAATAAGCTTAACCCTCTTTGTAACATCTGCATACAGAATTGCACCCTCTTTAGCTCTAAACTCGTTGAGTTTGGCAATAGCCTCCTTTATAGCATCAAACAGACGATTCCAGTTCTCCTCAGAGATCTCCTGCTTTTTACACTCTACACTGTCGGGAAGCCTAAGAATAGCAGATATAATTCCTGCTCCGTCTGCATTGCCAACATTTAAAGCAGGAAGGTTATGCTCGTCCAAAGTCTTGTTGAGTTCCAAAATCTGCTTGTAATATGATGCAAAAACCAATGGATTAATGACTTTCCCAGTCTCTGCCTCATTCTGTTCAAAATTTGCAAACAGATCTATGCTGCCCCTATTAAGCTCTTTTGCAATGTATTGGCGAAGCTCTATCTCATTTTCACGCGGAATAAGCTGCGACTTTAAAGTAATATCTGCACTCTTACCGTTAAGAGACCTTATCTCAACAACAATCTTGCCCTCCGGAAGAACACACTCGGCCTTTCCATAGCCGGTCATGGAATTTATCATACAAATAGTTTTTTTACTGTTATTTTTCTCTTCCCGACAAATCCTCTTATTTTATGGTATTGCTTAGTAATCTTAAAAAAAACTTGGTAATCTTTAATTGTCTTTTCGGTCTATATGTCTTTTCTCAAAAATACTGCTAAATCTTTACCAACTTATTTTTAAACGCTTACTTAAATGGCACTCACTTCATACCAAACTTTGGCTTTGGTATTGGCTTTGGCTATTTTTTACTTATGTATAACAACTTGCATTTAATTGAAAATCACTGTTGTTATTCTAATATTTATTTGAAGCAAAAGCATTATTCAGTACTATAAAATAAAACAATAATATCACAAAAATAGTCATTATTTGAGAAATACAGTACAAAAATCACTCCTTGAACTTCATTATTGCCGTTTTATCATATTCATTTAAGGCTAGATGGAATCTTCCAAAGCTATCTGTAATTGTATGTTTATTGTTGCCTTTTTTTATTCAAAAAATATTTAGAAAATGTTTCTTATATTTTGTTTGACATAAGTGAAATAGTCTTGATTTTGGACTTTAGATACAGCAGACCTTTATAAGGAAAGTAAGGCGTTTAGCATTTGCTTTGGCTAATTTAATTTTGAGAGCTAATGCTAACGCTAATGCTAACGCTAACGCTAATGCTAACGCCAACAAATTCATGTTAAATTAAATCTCGGTTTTCACTGAAAACCGCACATTCTGTGTATATTTGCAATCTGAAAAAGAAGTATAACCATAAAGCTGTTTTTAGCCATAAGTAGCAAATGAAATAGTTATGGCAATTGAGATGTTGTTTAAAATTCGGTTAGGTCATTTTATAATGTTCAAAAACCGTTTATGTGGAATTTAAATAGCATATATGACTAAGCTTTGGCGTTAGCGTTGGTATTGGCTATACTTTTACTATAAACTTAGATATTGTTATTTTTTAATTTTTTGGTGCAAAAGCATCATTCGGTACTATAAACAAGCATTTTTTATGGAAGAGGTTAATAAAAATGCAAATGGCGCAAATGCTGCAGAAGCTGCAGAGCCAAAGCAACTTAACTTTATTGAAGAGATTATAACCAATGATCTTGAGAGTGGAAAATACCAGAGCATTCTCACACGTTTTCCTCCCGAGCCAAACGGTTATCTGCATATAGGCCATGCAAAAAGCATCTGCCTTAACTTTGGATTGGCTAAAAAGTATGGCGGAAAAACCAATATCCGTTTTGATGACACCAACCCTACAAAAGAGGACGTTGAGTATGTAGATGCCATTAAAGAGGATATAAAGTGGCTTGGCTTTGAGTGGGCAAACGAGTTCTACGCATCGGACTATTTTGAGCAACTCTATACATGGGCACAGGAGCTTATAAAGAAGGGGCTTGCATACGTGGATGATCAGTCGCAAGAGGAGATAAGACTCAACAGAGGAACAGTAAGCACACCCGGCAAAAACAGCCCGTGGAGAGACAGGTCTGTTGAGGAGAACCTAAGGCTGTTTGAGGAGATGAGGCAGGGCAGATACAAAGAGGGGGAGAAGGTGTTAAGGGCCAAGATAGATATGGCACACCCTAATATGCTCTTCAGAGACCCTCTTATGTACAGGATAAACTACTCACATCACCACAGAACAGGCAACAAGTGGTGCATCTACCCAATGTATGACTATGCACATGGTCAGAGCGATTCAATAGAACATATCACACACTCAATCTGTACATTGGAGTTTGATGTACATCGCCCTCTATACGATTGGTTCATAGAGAAGTTGGGCATCTTTCCATCTCACCAGTACGAGTTTGCACGCCTTAACCTCACATACACCGTAATGAGCAAACGCAAACTGTTGGAGCTTGTAAAGAACGGATATGTAACCGGATGGGACGATCCACGCATGCCAACCATCTGCGGTATAAGAAGGAGGGGATATACCCCTGAGAGCATAAGGATGTTTGCCGAAAAGGTTGGAGTTGCCAAGAGAGACAATACCATAGACCTTTCACTTATGGAATGGTGTGTAAGAGACGACCTTAACAAACGTGCCAACAGATATATGGGCGTACTTAACCATGTAAAGGTTGTTATAACCAACTGGGAGCCCGGCAAAGTAGAGTATTTTGAGGGGGCACTTAATCCTGCAGACCCGGATGGTGCAAAACGTTCAATACCGTTTACAGGAGAACTTTACATAGAGCGCGAAGATTTTATGGAGGAACCGCCTAAAAAATATTTCCGTCTTAAACCAGGAGGAGAGGTTCGCTTAAAGTACAGCTACATAATCAAATGTGAGGAGGTTGTGAAAGATGCCAACGGTGAGATTACGGAGATAAGATGTACATACGACCCTACAACACGCCCCGGCACAGGCGAGTGGCGTTCAGTTAAGGGAACAATCCATTGGGTGAGTGTAGAGCATTGCAAACCTGTTGAGGTACGTCTTATAGACAAACTCTTTACCGAGCCATACATGGATCAGATTCCGGAGGGTAAAGACTACAAAGATTATCTTAACCCTGAATCTATGATAGTTAAGACAGCCTATACAGAGCCTGCCCTTGCAGAGGACAGATCCGGCATAGCCGTTCAGTTTGAGCGTGTAGGCTACTTTGTAAAGGATAAGGACTCAACAGATGAAAAGCCTGTATATAACAGAACAACAGGATTAAAAGATACATTTAAAAAATAATATTTATTAATTAATAAGAGAAACATGAAAAGATTACTAATTATTGTCGGTTTTATTCTATTTGGAATTAACCTAACAGCACAAGATAACAAAGGGGTAATATGGGAAGAGGGGAGCCTTTCTTCCGTTTTAGCAAAAGCAAAAAAGAGCGATACTAAAAAACTTGTCTTTGTAGATTGTTATGCATCGTGGTGCGGTCCATGTAAAACAATGACCAATAAAGTATTTCCTACCGAGGAGGCTGGCAAATATTTTAATGCAAACTTTTTTAATGTAAAATTTGATATGGAGAGAGGGGAAGGTATAGAGATAAGGAAGAATTATAAAATAAAGGCATATCCAACATTTCTTATATTGGATGAAAAAGGTAATGAGATAGGAAGAGTGGTAGGTGGTAATGAAATAAACACCTTTATAGAGAAAGTAGAAAATGACTTGAACTGAAAAAAGTTGACAGTTTTGAGAGCATAAATCAAACGAGTCAATGAGAGAAAGACACAAGCGAGAC
>UQWT01000007.1 GCA_900544815.1 uncultured Bacteroidales bacterium
TTTACCTCAGTTGTATATTGCTCCAAAATCTGCCATTAGAGTCTATAGAAACAACTCTTTCAACTGTCTTAATCTAAAGAGCGATATTATCACTTTTGGCAAAAACCTGTTAAGCGATCTTGAGGTTGACATTGACAAACAGGATACTGTGCTCAACACTACACTGTTTGCATCTAAACTTATAGCGCAAGGCATTACTTTGGATTCAGCACGTTTGAACGTACATGGTACGGATAACAAGCTTAAAATAGACATCTCTTTTGCAGGTGATTCATTAGATACTAAGGCAATTATAAAGAGTAACATAGACTTTGTAAAGGATAACAACGAACGGTATATGAATCTGTTGCTTAGCAATTCAAGCATAAACATCAATGGGGAGAGGTGGAATATAGCGACTCCTCAGATAAGGTTCAAGGACTCCTCCATAGTTGTAAATGATTTCAGGTTATGGCATGGAGACCAATCGCTCAACGTTAACGGAGGCTACTCCAAATCTGCTAACGATACTGTTAAGGTTGCACTCAACAGGTTTAATCTGGCTCTACTCAACAATCTTATGACAAAGAATTTTGATTTAAAAGGTTTTTTGTCGGGAAGCGCAGAATTATCATATATAGACAGAAGCCCCAATATAAATCTGAATTTAAGGGGAGACTCCATATATGTGGCAGGGCGTGAAGCCGGAACAATTATGGTTAAGAGCAATTGGGATAACAGTAACAAGAGGCTCAACATTACCCTTGGCAACAATCTTGGCAAAAGGTCTCCGTTTATGGCAAAAGGGTGGTTCAGACCCGATTCCTCATTAATAGAGGTTAAGGCGTACATGAACAACTTTACACCCGGCTATTTCGCCCCTTACTTAGATGGTGTGGTTTCCAAGCTTAACGGTTCCGTTAGTGGAGAGCTTACCCTTAAAGGGTCGTTGAAACGGCCGGAACTGTATGGTAAGAATGTAAAATTGAACAACCTTGGGTTTATTGTTGATTTTATTAATGTTCCGTACACCGTTAACGGCAATGTGGAGGTAACGCCTAAAGGGATTAACGTTAAAAATGCAGATCTGAGCGATGGAAGGGGGGGCACAGGAAAGGTAAACGGAGGGCTTGCCTATAACTGCTTTAAAGATATGCGTCTCAATACAAATATCAGTTTCAGGAATGTAATGGCATTAGATACAAAAGAGGATGAGAGTTCTGCCTTTTACGGAACGGCATTTGCCACCGGAAGTGTAGAGATTAAAGGGCCTTTCAACCAGATATATCTTGGTATAGATGCACTTACAAACAGAAATACGTTAATTCACATTCCGCTTTCTAATGCCTCTACTGCGTCACAGACAGATATTCTTACATTTACGGAACCGGCAAGGGAAACAGAGGCGGCAAGATTGGATTCCCTCATTATAGCCAAAAGGGCAAAGCCCAAAACAGGCTCTCAAATGGATGTGAATTTAAGGATGAATGTTACTCCCGACGCAGAGATCTTCATTGAGATTAACAAGGAGGTTGGAGATGTGCTTAAAGCCAACGGCACAGGGCTTATAAACATGGAGGTTAGTCCGTGGAAGAATCTCTTTAACATGTTTGGAGATTACAACATAAATGAGGGTAGCTATAAATTTGTTGTGCTCGGGCTTGCTGCAAAGGATTTCACCATACAGCCGGGCGGTATGATAAACTTTAACGGAGCCATTGAGAGAACCAACCTAAACCTTAGCGCAATGTATAAGACCAAGGCCTCAATCAATACTCTAATAGCAGACACCAGCGCTGTAAGCACAAGAAGATCTGTAGAATGTATTCTTGGGATGAGCGGAAGGCTAATGAACCCGCAGTTATCCTTCAGCATAAATATTCCGGATTTGGACCCAACCGTAAAGGCTCAGGTAGAGAGTGCCCTGAGTACAGAGGGGCAGATACAGAAGCAGTTTATGGCACTTCTTGTTTCAGGAGGCTTTATCCCAAATGAGCAGAGCGGCATTGCAAACAACTCAACAATCCTCTATTCAAATGCGTCTGAGATCTTAAGCAACCAGCTGAACAATATACTGCAGCAGCTTGGCATACCTATAGACCTTGGTCTGAATTATGCCAGAGGAGACAAGGGAACCAATATCTTTGATGTTGCCATCTCTACATCTCTATTTAACAACAGGGTATTAGTTTCAGGAAATATGGGCAACGACCCTAATACTTCCGGACGTGATGTTATAGGCAATTTTGATGTTGAGATAAAATTAGACAAAAACGGAAGACTTAGATTGAATCTGTTCTCTCACGCAACAGACAGCTACTCCAACTCGTTGGACTATTCGCAACGTAACGGTGTAGGTATTGTATATCAGCAGGGATTTGACTCTTTCAGACAGCTCTTTAGGAAACGTACTATAGAGGAGAAGGAGAGCAGACGGCAGATAAAGGAGTTGAAAAAACTGCAACGAGCAGAAAGACACAAGAAAGCCAAAGCCAATACTACAAACAAACTTCAGACACTCGGCCAATTAGCTCCTTATTGTATTTACGCTCAACCTTAATGTAATTCTCTGTATATCCGTACATCATCCCCCCCTTCTGAGTACTCTCAAAAAGCACTTTAGCCGTTGTTCCTTTATAACGGGCAGCATACTCATCATAGAGGTTGTGTGCCAGCTCCGTAAGCCGTTCAACTCTTTCATGCTTTACACGCTCGTCCACCTGATCCGGCATACATGCTGCAGGGGTGTTCGCCCTCCGCGAATATGGGAAGACATGAATGAAAGCAGGCTTTATAACATCCTTAAGGAAACTGTAGCTTGTCTCAAAATCCTCATCTGTCTCACCCGGAAACCCAACAATAACATCTATGCCAAAGAAAACATCCCCCATCACCTCCCTTATCATCTCTATCTTCTCCCTGAACATTGCAGTATTGTAACGTCTGCGCATTGCGGCTAAAATTTTATCACTGCCCACCTGCAAAGGGATATGAAAATGCGGCTGGAACTTTGTTCCAGTAGCAATCCACTCAACAATATCCCTGCTTAGAAGATTTGGCTCAATAGACGAAATCCTATACCTTTCAATACCCTCTATCTCATTAAGTTTCTTAAGCAAATCCAAGAAACTTTCACCTGTTGTACGCCCAAAATCTCCGGTATTCACCCCGGTAAGCACTATCTCCTTTATACCGCTTTGAGCTATCTTCTCAGCCTCATCCACAATAACTGCAATACTAAGATTCCTGCTCCTGCCACGCGCCAACGGAATTGTACAGTACGAACAGCAGTAGTTGCAACCATCCTGAATCTTAAGAAAAGACCTTGTCCTTTCGCCCTGCGAAAAAGCAGGAAAGATAGTCTGCACCTCATTTATAGAACACGAATAAGAGAGTTTTCCACTGCCCACTGTATTATAATCCTTTACAATCTGAAACAGATTTCCCTTTTGGTCTGCCCCAACAACAATATCAACCCCCTCTATATCCAAAATCTCCTTGGGCTTCAACTGCGCATAGCACCCCGTAACAGCAACAACCGCCTCACCGTTCATGTGATGAAGCTTTCTTATGATGTTCCTGCACTTTTTATCTGCATGTTCCGTTACAGAGCATGTGTTAATAACATATATATCAGCTACCTTGTCTGCCCCTACCCTTTCATACCCGTTCCTCTCAAACTCCCTTGCCAAGGCAGAAGTCTCAGAAAAGTTAAGTTTGCAACCAAGAGTAACAAAAGCTATCTTTTTCTTACTATCCATCTAATTTACAAGCAATTATTAATTTATAGCTTCCCAACAATCAATCTAATCAGCCAAGTCTCCAAGGCTCATAACCACCCTCGACGAACCAACCTGTCCCCCCAACGGCGGGTTAAGCTTATCTATAGAAACCTCCGCCCCAACCATCTGCGGAAACTTTGCCTTAAGCTCACAAAGAATTCTGTATGCAACATTCTCCAGAAGGTGCGACTTAACCTTCATCTGTGCAGCAACCTCATTGTAAAGCAACTGATAATTAAGAGCATCCTCCACATTATCTGTTTTCTGAGCCCTTTTACTGTCGTACGTAACCGTTAGATTAACAATAAATTTATTCCCAATAATCTGCTCCTCCTCAAAACATCCATGGTGAGAGAAAAAGCACATATTCGTAAGTTCTATCTTTGTCATTGTCAATTATTATATAAATAAATCATCTACCGTGCATATAGAAGAAAAACACACGGATGCTTGCCTATCTCAGGCATGCACTTTTGCCACAAGGCAACCGTTTTGGTTTTGATAAACTCATTTGGAAGTGTAATATCTGCGGCAACACATATTTTGGTATTCGGCCGGCACACAGAAACAAGCTCCTTAAAAAAGGCGTCATTCCTGTATGGAGTCTCTATCATTATCTGCGTCTGATTCAATTGAGCAGACAGCTTTTCCAACAATTTTATCTTAGAATGTCTCTCCTCAGGCTTTACCGGAAGATACCCGTTAAAAGCAAAAGACTGCCCGTTAAAACCGCTGCCCATTAAAGCCAACATAAGCGAAGAGGGACCAACAAAAGGGACAACCGTTATATCCCTCTGTTGAGCAGCCGCAACAAGCAACGCCCCCGGATCCGCCACAGCAGGCAGGCCGGCTTCGGACATAAGACCAATATCATTACCCTCCTCAAGAACCTTTACAAACCTCTCAACCTCACTCTCAGGAGTATGTTCATTAAGCTCATACAAAGTAAGAGAATCTATCTGCCCCTTATGCCCCGCTTTAGAGAGAAACCGCCTCGCAGTCCTCAACTCCTCAACCACAAAGATCTTAAGTTTAGGAATTGTTAAAAGAACCTCTGCAGGCAAAACAGCCGAAAGCTCTGTATCTCCAAGAGTTGTAGGTATAAGGTATAATTTTCCTTTTGCATTCATGGTTGCAAAGATATTAAAAAAATCAAAACCTTTCTTACCTTTGCAGCCACCGGATTGTTGTATTATATTTCATAAATCGATTCTTCTTATGAGCTTGAACAAAGTCATATTTTTAGGCACCGGTACATCACAGGGGGTACCAATGATCGGTTGCAATTGCCATGTATGCAGGTCTGAATCCAATAAAGACAAAAGACTTAGAACAGCCGCATACATAGAGTATGACGGTGTAAAATTTGTTATAGATTGCGGCCCCGATTTCAGACAACAGATGCTTACCCACAGCATAAATGAGTTGGATGCCGTCCTACTCACCCACCAGCACAAAGACCATACGGGAGGGTTGGACGATATAAGGGCATACAACTACTTTACAAAGACCGCCTTCCCCGTTTATGCAGAAAAACGGGTACAAGAATCGCTCAAAAAGGAGTATTCGTATGCATTTGACCAAAACAAATACCCTGGCGTTCCGGAATACAACCTTATCACAATAGAAGAAACTCCCTTTAACATCATAACAAATAAAAACGGAATTGAGCGCTCAGTTCACATAGTGCCAATAAGAGTAATGCACTACAAACTGCCTATCTTAGGCTATAGAATAGGTAACTTTGCCTATATAACAGACGGAAGCTTCATTCCCGAAGCCGAATTTGACAAGTTAAAAGGGGTTAAGACATTTGTAATCAACACCATACGCCACGAGAAACATATTTCACACTTCTCTTTGGGAGAAGCATTGGAGATTATAAAAAGGGTTGGAGCACCACGCAACTACCTTACCCATCTTTCACATCAGATTGGTACGCACCAAGAGCTCACCAAGGAGCTGCAGCAGATGAACATGCCTTACAGCGTAGAACCGGCATACGACGGCCTTACAATAAACATCTAAGCGCAGCAGTTGACTTTTTATACCCAT
This sequence comes from uncultured Bacteroidales bacterium, assembly GCA_900544815.1. GTDB lineage: Bacteria > Bacteroidota > Bacteroidia > Bacteroidales > UBA932 > Egerieousia. Next base: position 5,817 of record UQWT01000007.1, read on the forward strand.
AACACCAAGATAAATTAAATAAAAAGAACAAATGCAAGGCTTGCGAAATTTTCAACACCGGAGCGTACTTAAGGTACGTGAGGATTTGAAAATTAAGTATAACGCAGCAGTTGACTTTTTATTTAATTTATATACCGGAGCCAAGCATCTCCCCTTCAGGTGAATACCACACAGTAAACTGCCCGGGAGAGATCCCCCTCTGCGGCCTTTGGAAAATAATATATAGACCATCCTCACGGCAGAACAGACGTGCACGTTCAAGAGGCTGGCGATAACGGAGCCTCACAAGATAATCACGCTGTTGCCCGGGGTGCATTGCCAAATCAGGCCTTATCCAATGAATATCTTCAGATGAGATAAACAAGCCCTTTCTATAAAGGCCGGGATGTTTCTGCCCCTCACCAACATAGATGATATTGGTATCATGGTCTGTGGCAATAATGAAAATAGACTCTTTATGTCCGCCAATATTAAGGCCGCGCCTCTGCCCTATTGTATAAAATTGGACACCAATATGCTTCCCGATAATCTTTCCATGTTCTGCTTTGTATACCAAAGGGGACGTAAGCTTGCGGAGCTCCTCCAAAGAGTAACTCTCCTTAAGAGACTCGGAAAAGAACTCGGCACCCCAAGAGGTTGACGGAAGCATATCATTATCAGCAAGAACATTGTTAAACTGCTCTTTAAAGATCTCCACCACATTGCCCTCATTTGGTTTCAACTTTTGTTGCAGAAAAACAGGCAGATCTACCTTACCAACAAAACATATACCTTGCGAATCCTTCTTCTCCGCAGAGGGAAGTTCGGCCTCTGCCGCTATCTTTCTAACCTCGGGCTTGTGAAGATGTCCTATAGGAAACAAAGCCTTTGAAAGCTGCTCCTGCGTAAGCTGGCACAGAAAATAACTTTGGTCTTTATTTTTGTCATCACCTGCCAAAATTCTGTAAATTGTCTTACCGTTAGCATCCGTAAACTCCTCTTTCTTACAATAATGCCCTGTTGCAACATAATCTGCACCAAGTTCAAGCGCATGTTTAAGGAAAGCATCAAACTTAATCTCACGGTTGCAGAGAACATCAGGATTAGGGGTACGTCCCTTGGAATACTCATCAAACATATAGTCTACAACCTTCTTTCTGTAAGTCTCACTCAAATCTATAAAATAGAATGGTATGCCTATCTTTTTTGCAACCATCTGCGCAACCATTCTATCCTCCTCCCACTCGCAATCACCATGAAGCGTACCCTCTGTATCGTGCCAGTTCTGCATAAACAGAGCAATAACATTGTGTCCTGCCTGCTTTAGCAGCAGAGCCGCAACGCTCGAATCCACCCCTCCTGAAAGGCCCACAGCAATATTCAAAGGTTTGAAATCTCTCCTCTCCACCATAAAACTAATTTTTTGAAGGCACTACAGCCAATACCAAGTTTAAAAGAATATACACAACAAAGGTTGCAAATACCCAGACACTCCAATTAAATCCAAAAATTACAGAAATTATGGCAACAACAGCAGACAAACCAACAAAGGTAAATCTAACCGCATTATCCTTTACAGAAAAGTTTTTGAATTTAAATGAGAACATTGGGATCTCACAAACAAGCAGATAAGACAAGATAAGAGACAAAGCCGGAACAAACCAGCTGTTATCCTGCAAAAATACAGTGACATACGGGTACACATCGCTTGCATATAACAAAGAACCGCATATCATTGCACAAGACGGTGTTGCCAATCCAATAAAGTTCTCTGTCTGTCTCTCATCTATATTGAATTTTGCAAGTCTCAACCCGGAGAAAACAGCTATTGCCAAAGGAGCATAAACAAGAAAGTTTCTGCCTATAACAGATGTCAAAGATGTGCTGAATGCCATCCCAACATATCCCTCTACCGTTATCTTAGAAAATGTGTACATCATCATTGCAGGAGCGACACCAAAACTTACCATATCTGCCAAAGAATCCAACTCTTTTCCCATTGGTGAATATGCCTTAAGCAATCTGGCACAAAAACCATCTAAAAAATCAAATACTGCAGCTGCTATTATGCATAAAAAGGCTGCTCTGAAATTACCATATGTTGCATTAACAACAGCAAAGCACCCGCTCAATAGATTAAGGCAGGTAATAGTATTTGGAATAGATTTTATCAAACTCATAATGAATTGTTCTTTAATTCTTTTTCTTTTTCTTCTTCTTTTTCTTTATTGTTGGCCAACAGTTCTATTACAATCAGTGCTACAATACCTATAACGGCAAAAATAACGGCATATTCCAAAAGAGGCCGGCTACCTGTAATCTGTGCGTAAGTACCGGGAAGGACAGGAATATCCGTTCCCTTGTCCAACAGCTCTTTCCATGGCCATACTTTAAACAGGGAACCTATCATAAACCCGGCCAAAAGCGCTATGGTCTGCATATAGAATCTCTTTAACAACCAGCTCAGAAAATGAGAGAACAGCACTATGCCAATCAATGCACCGCAGCCAAAGATTATAAGAATCTTTACATCCAAACCTGCAACTGCAGACATTATAAAATCATACTTTCCCATAAGAAGAAGAATAAAACTGCCCGATATTCCGGGAAGTATCATTGCACATATGGCAATAGCCCCGCACAAAAAGATAAACCATAAATGATTTGGTGTTTCTGCCGGAGTGGCAAAACAGATAAATGCAGCTGCAACAATACCAACAGCCAATGAGAGGATATTCTTAATATTCCATTTATCTATTCCCTTTAGGATAAATACGGCAGACGCCAATATCAAACCAAAGAAAAAGCTCCAAAGCTGAATAGGCTGATTCTCCATCAGATACTTCATAAGTTTGGCTAATGAAAAGACACTTATAAGTATTCCTAATATAAGGCTTAGCAGAAAATTTCCGTTTATATGTTTCCAGAATCGGGCAAGTTTACCGGTGAACAACAATTTTAAGGAGTGCGGGTTTACAGATTTTATGGAATCTACCAACTCACCATAAATACCCATCAAAAAGGCTATTGTACCACCGCTCACACCGGGGATGACATCTGCGGCACCCATGCACACCCCTTTAACTGTAACTGATAAATAATGAGAAAATTTGTTCATATTTTGTCGGGAAATTAAATTAAATTAAGAAAATCCTTTGTTTCAAACTCGGAAACAGCATCTCTTGCCTCTTTAAATTTACCTATACACAAATAAGCTCCGGCATACAGAAGATTCATCTCTGGGAAAAGCAATAATGTAGCACTGTTCTCCTTAAGGAGGTAAAGGGCTTCATTACCCATTTTCAATATTATAAGGAGATCTATATAACGGAACAGGATATCTGAATCATAAGGAAAACGTGAATACACCGGTTCACAGGCTGTCAAAGCATTGTCCAACTCATCACTATCCATGTATGAGTCTATGACAAAAACAAGCTCATTCTCCGAAAGGATAAGCCTGTCTGTATTGCCCTCTTTTATAGCCCTATTAAAAATATCAAGAGCCCCGGAATAATCCTCATGGGGGAAATTGATATCTTCATCTAAAAAATCATTTGCCATTAACTGGTTCAGTCTTAATCATCTCCAAATACCCGCGCAACTTTCCAAACATCTCAACAGCTGAATATCTTGCGCCATCGGGTTGTTTAAGGACCATGGTAAAAAGGTTACTGTCAAACCCATTCCCCAAAGCTACCTTAAAACCGCTGTTTTCCAATCGGCAAATATAGTTCAAAGTATAATTATTTGCACCATTAAAGCAGATAAAAATATCAGACTCCTTATCTGTAAAATTCTTTACTATACTATTTTTTGGAATACCTAACCAGTTAATATCCGTTCTCTTTAACAAAGTGATCCTGTTATTCTCTAACTTATGCTTGACAAAGAGTCCTTTTTCCCCCTCAATTATCAACCCACTGTAATCGACGCCCAATTTATCGAGAGCAGACAGCAGGGCAACAAGATCTGCAGAACTATGTGCAGAATCCATAAGATATGCAAAGGAAACAGATCTTATATGCGACCAATCGAGATATTGTCTGTCCACAACAACCATATCTTTAGTAATCTTATTCTTTCTAAATTGGTTTTTTATAAAATTAAGCATAATCAACAGATAGATGACAGCAAATTTACAAAAATCCGGCCAAAATAAGTTAATGTTTACAATTACTGCCAACCTTTTATGAAGAATATTCAAAACAGTTTCTTATATTTGCGTTTCATTTTTATGACATGAGCATTATTGATACTAATATAACTCTGCGCGATTTATACACAGAGTCCGTTAAAAGATTTGCAGACAACAGGTCTTACAGCATTATAAACGGCGAATCGCTTACCTACAGACAGTTTGGAGAGAGGGTAGAGATGTTGAAATCTGTTCTTCGCGCAAACGGTGTAAAAAAAGGATATAAAGTTGCCATTTTAGGGGCAAGTATGCCCAACTGGCCGGTTTCATACTTTGCAATAACTACAATGGGGGCAGTTGCAGTTCCACTCCTGCCGGATTTCACAGCTTTCGAAATTGCAAACATATTGGACCATTCCTCAACAACAGCAATAATCGTATCCAAAAGATTAATATATAAACTCTCAGATACAATACGGGAGAAGATGGATATAATATGCAGTATGGATACTCTTGAACTCTTAAAAGTACCATCTGACAACATACTATATCCGTCAGCCACAAACAGCATTGGCTGTGAAGAGGAAAAGGAGGATTGTATTCCGCTTCCGAGCGATTTAGCCTCCATTATCTATACATCCGGAACTTCAGGAACATCTAAAGGCGTTATGCTTACACACACCAATCTCTGCTCAAATCTGCAGATGTGTTACGACCTTTACCCAATAAACGAAAATGATATATTTTTGTCGTTCCTGCCGCTTTCCCACGCGTACGAATGTACCTTAGGGATGATGTACCCTCTCACTAAAGGTGCGTCTGTATACTATTTAGACGGAGCACCTACCCCATCCCTGCTTATGCCGGCACTCCAAAAGGTGAGGCCAACAATTATATGCAGCGTTCCACTTATTGTTGAGAAGATCTTCAAGAACAAGATCCGCCCAATGTTTACCAAGAACTGGACAATGCAGTTCCTCTACTCAATAAATATTGTAAGGAGGATGCTTCACATGTTGGCCGGCAAGAAACTGCTTAAACTGTTTGGCGGAAGACTGAGATTCTTTGGCATTGGAGGCTCAAAATTAGACGGAGCAGTTGAGCAGTTCTTAAGAGATGCCAATTTCCCGTATGCCATTGGGTATGGTCTAACCGAGTGCTCTCCGTTAATAGCCGGAATGGTAGACAGAAGGGCATTTCAATCCACAGGACCCAAATTAGATGGAGTTGATATGATAATACATGACCCTAACGAAGCAGGTATTGGCGAGATATGGGTAAAAGGCCCCAACATTATGAAGGGCTACTATAAAGACCAGGTAAAGACAGAGGCTGCATTCAGCAGTGACGGCTGGTTCAGAACAAAGGACCTTGGAAAATTTGACAAAAAAGGTTACCTGTACATTAAAGGGAGGGTAGACAATATGATAATAGGTGCCAATGGAGAGAACATATACCCCGAGGAGATTGAAGCAATCATAAATGACAACGACTTTGTTTTAGAATCTCTTGTTACCCAAAAAGGAAACAACCTTGTAGCAAAGGTGTACTTCAATTATGACCAGATTGCCAAACTCATAGATTTTAGAGAGTTGGAGGCATCTATAAAGAAAAACATAAGTGCAAAATACCAAAAGCTCAACGAAAAGTATGAGCAGCTTTACGAAAAATATGAAAAATGGAGGGCAGACAGAGTAAAAGATAAAGATTCTATTCTAAACAGTAAGGAAAAAATTGAGCTTCCCGACAGTCGCAAGAAAGGGCATCAAGGCAAAAAAGAGAGAAAGGTTAGAGAGGAGGTGGTGGTTACCTTCCAAGACAAGTTAAACAAGGTTCAAAAAGAACTCTTGGCCTACGTAAACGAAAGGGTTAACAAGGCATCAAGAATCGGTGAGATTGTTGAACAGTCCGTCCCTTTTGAAAAAACTGCTACAAACAAAATAAAAAGGTATCTTTACGCATAATAATAAAATATAACGCCCCGGTTGAAGATTGAGGCGTTATATTTTTTAATTGGAACCAATCCTACCCATAATTTCATTTTTCTGAGTTTGTTAAGTTTTAACAGAGGAGCATAACACAAATAATAGAAATATTGTAAAAGCAAGTCGTTTCATCGTTGTATTTTTGTTTACAAAATTAGGATGTTAAAATAGAAAAGTTCTAAAATATGCCCAAGAAAAATATTACATAGCGCTTACATAATACACTAAAATTCAACTATTTACATATTTACAAAACGCTGAAATTATTACACAATCTTAACTAATTAACACTCAATGCATTACAATTACATACACAACTCAAGAATATAATCATCTGTATTTCGAATAATTAGCCAAGAACTATATTTTTCAAAGAATGATTCGCTTATACAGATTGCAAGAAACCATTATAAAAGAGATCCTAAAAGCTTGTACTATTGTCTGTCTGAATTCTATTACGGAGAGATTTTGCAAAACAGAGGGGAGGATACCATAGCCATGATAAAATTCTTAAGCATTATAGATGCGGCCTCAGGAGCGGCCAACAAAGATTACTACACAACAATGCTCTAATACAAAAAAGAGGGTGTACCAAATTTTTTCATTTGATACACTCCCCCCTTTTATTTGTGGAGTTCTGTTACAGGAGTCCTACCTATTAAGAAATTCCAACTTTCCGTTGTTGTAATCTACTGTTATTGCATGCTCTTTGGTTATCTCGCCTGCAATAATCTTGGTTGCAAGTTCGTTTATAAGCTCTTTCTGGAGTAGCCTCTTTATTGGCCTTGCGCCGTAGGCTATATCAAAGCCTTTGGAAGCAAGATAGTTGAGGGCCGGCTCTGTAAAGTCTATCTGTATCTCCTTCTCCGCAAGCAGATCCTTAATCTGATGGATCTGAAGCATAAGAATATCTTTAATATCCTTCTCGCTCAGAGGTTGGAACATTATAACCTCATCTATACGGTTAAGGAACTCCGGTCTTACACTTCTCTTAAGAACCTCCAAAACTGCATTCTTGCAATCTGCAAGAGCCTGGGACTTGTTAACATCGTTTATCTTGTTCATGTAGCTTTGGATAATATCTGCGCCAACATTGCTTGTCATGATAAGGATGGTGTTCTTAAAGTTTACCGTTCTGCCCTTGCCGTCTGTAAGACGTCCGTCATCGAGTACCTGCAACAAGATATTGAATACATCGGGGTGAGCCTTCTCTATCTCATCGAACAGAACTACAGAGTAAGGTTTCCTTCTTACAGCCTCTGTAAGCTGGCCGCCCTCGTCATATCCTACATATCCCGGAGGCGCACCAATAAGTCTTGTGACTGCAAAACTCTCTTGATACTCAGACATATCTATTCTTGTCATAAGGTTTTCGTCGTTAAACAGGAACTCTGCAAGCGCCTTTGCCAACTCTGTCTTACCTACACCTGTGGTACCAAGGAACAGGAACGAACCTATAGGTCTCTTCTCGTTCTGCAACCCTGCACGCGACCTACGTACCGCATCTGCCACAGCCTTAATAGCCTCATCCTGTCCTATGACCCTCTTATGCAACTCCTCTTCAAGGTGAAGTAGCTTATCTTTTTCGCTCTGGAGCATACGTTTTACAGGTATGCCGGTCCATTTTGCCACAACCTCTGCAATATCCTCCGGTGTAACCTCCTCGTTGATGAGTGGATTAGGATTTTCTGCCTTCTTCTTCTCCAATGCTTTAATCTCCTCCTGCAGCCCGCCAATCTTACCATATCTTATCTCTGCAACCTTTGCATAGTCTCCGTTTCGCTCTGCTATGTCTGCATCTGTCTTAAGGTCATCTATCTCCTGCCTTTTCCTTGATATGGAGTTGAGCAGATCTTTCTCCTCTTTCCACTGGGCATCTGCAACCTTCTTCTCTGCCCTCAGCTGCTCCAACTGAGAGTTGATGTCATCCAATTTAGGGGATTTTCCCTCTCTCTTAATGGCCTCTCTCTCTATCTCCAGCTGTTTTACCTTACGGTTCATCTCATCTATCTTCTCAGGAACGGAGTTCATCTCCAACCTCAGTTTAGATGCGGCCTCATCCACAAGGTCTATGGCTTTGTCGGGAAGAAAACGATTGGAAATATATCTGTTTGAAAGGTCTACCGCTGCTATGATTGCATCATCCTCGATACGAACTTTGTGGTGATTTTCATATTTCTCCTTAAGTCCTCTAAGGATTGAGATGCTCTCTGCAGGTGACGGCTCATCTACCATAACCATCTGGAATCTTCTCTCAAGAGCCTTATCCTGCTCAAAGTATTTCTGATACTCGTCCAATGTGGTAGAGCCTATTGTCCTCAATTCGCCCCTTGCAAGTGCAGGTTTAAGAATGTTTGCTGCATCCATTGCGCCGCTGCTCTTTCCTGCTCCAACAAGTGTGTGAATCTCATCTATATACAGGATAATCTCACCTTGGCTGTCTATTACCTCCTTAACTACAGATTTAAGTCTCTCCTCAAATTCTCCCTGATATTTTGCGCCTGCTATAAGCGCACCCATATCGAGCGAATAAATTAATTTGTCCTTAAGATTCTCTGCTACGTCTCCGTGAACAATCCTTTGGGCAATACCCTCGGCTATGGCTGTCTTACCAACTCCCGGCTCGCCAACCAATATAGGGTTGTTTTTGGTTCTTCTGCTTAGAATCTGAAGCACACGCCTAATCTCCTCGTCCCTTCCTATTACCGGATCCAACTTGCCCTTTTTGGCAAGCTCTACCAAATTTGTAGAGTAAAGATCCAATGCTTTTTGACTTGATTGATCGTTGTTTGTCATATATTATTTTCTCCTTTTTTCTTTTTATTTGGCTTAGAGTATAACAAAAGACTTACCAAATGATTCTTTAGTGACATACTGTCATGAATCTGCAATAAAAACTTACTTCGTGACAGCCGTTGAATTATTTTTTTAAGAGAAAAATAAACTCTATATTTGTCCTTAACGATTATGTGGCAGGGTATATTAGCCCTGTGTTTTGATAGTTTGACAATGCAGGATATTGTATACAATAGTGAGACTCTTAAAAATGGAAATTTTCTGCCTGTGGTGGAGTGTTTCTACACAATTCAGGGGGAGGGGCGCCATACAGGTGAGGCAACATATTTCATAAGACTTGCGGGGTGTGATATCCACTGCCCGTGGTGTGACGCCAAAAATACATGGAATGCGACAAAATTTCCTGTAGTTCCCATAGGGGAGATTGTGGCGGGTGTCCTTAATGCAGCTGCTCCTGCCGTTGTAATAACGGGAGGCGAGCCTCTCAAATATCCCTTAGGGCCCCTTACAAAGCTACTTAAAGAGAATAGGATAAGAATATATGTAGAGACATCGGGGTCCGAACCTTTGTCGGGAAGAATAGACTGGATCTGCATATCTCCCAAAAGGAGGGCTGCGCCGCTTAAGGAGAATCTTAAGGTTGCCAATGAGCTGAAGGTGGTTGTTTCGCTTCCTTGCGATTTTTCGTGGGCGGAGGAGAATGCGGCAATGGTTGGCAATGACTGCCTGCTCTATCTGCAGCCGGAATGGGGAAGGATGGGAGAGATAATGCCGCTGATAGTTAATTATGTAAAGGAGCATCCGCAGTGGAGGGTTTCGCTGCAGACTCACAAGTTTATGGATATTCCATAATTGTCGGGAAGAGAATAGGACTAAACTAAATTAATTTTAAACTATAGATGATAATGAAAAAAACATTAGTTCTTTTAATGGCAGCCATGATGATGGCTCCTGGTGCTTTTGCACAGAAAAAAGCCAAGAAAGCCGAGGTTAAGCCTGAGGGTTATATCTTTACAACCGTAAAGGCAAACCCTGTTACTCCTATCAAGAACCAGAGCAGTTCCGGTACATGCTGGGCATTCTCAACCATATCGTTCCTTGAGAGTGAGGCAATCAAAGCAGGAAAGGCGGACACTACCCTTAATCTTTCCGAGATGTTTATAGTTTCAAGGGCTTATTCAGACAAGGCAGAGAAGTATGTAAGATTGGATGGCAATCTTAACTTTGCCGGTGGTTCGGACTTTGGCGATGTTGTTACCGTATTTAAAAATTATGGTATAGTGCCTGAGAATGAGATGCTTGGTCTTAACTACGGCCAAAAAGTACACAGACATGCAGAGTTGGATGCAGTGCTTAAGGCATACGTAGAGGCTGTTGCAAAGAAACCTATGCGTACTCTTTCAACTGCTTGGAAGAGAGGTTTTGAGGGTATCCTTTCTGCTTATCTTGGTGATGTTCCTCAGAAGTTTACAGTTAACGGAAAGGAGTATACCCCTAAGTCATATGAAGAGAGCCTTGGCCTTAACTTAGATGATTATGTGTCACTTACAAGTTTTACTCACCATCCTTTCTATGAGTCTTTTGTTATTGAAGTTCCCGACAACTGGCGTTGGTCTCAGTCATACAACCTCCCTATGGATGAACTTGAGCAGGTTATGGACTATGCAATCAACAACGGTTACACATTTGCATGGGGTGCCGATGTGAGCGAGAAAGGCTTTACAAGAAACGGACTTGGTGTTGTTCCGGATGTTGCAGCGGCAATGAAATCTGCAGGTTCAGACCAGGAGAAATGGATTGGTGTTTCCAAGGAGGATAAAGAGGCTGCAATGTACAACCAGAATGCTCCGGGCAAAGAGTTGGAGATTACCCAGGAGATGAGACAGGTTGCATTTGATGAGGGCACAACTACAGATGACCACGGAATGCACGTTTACGGTATTGCAAAAGACCAGAACGGTACTAAATACTATATAGTAAAGAACTCTTGGGGCCCAAGCGGAAAATATAAAGGAATCTGGTATGTTTCAGTGCCTTATGTTAAGTACAAGACAATGAATATACTTATTAACAAGAATGCTATCCCTTCAGAGATACGAGCCAAACTTTGTCTATAATCTTTAATAACTTAAATATGAGAAAGATAGTTTTAACTTTAGCAGCCTTGTTCCTTTTTGGAGGAGTTGCTAATGCTCAGTATGAGTATAAATTTACCGTTGTAAAGGAGAACCCTGCAACACCTGTAAAGAATCAGGCAAGAACCGGCACATGCTGGTGCTTTGCAACAACATCGTTAATGGAGTCTGAACTCCTTAGAATGGGGAAAGGTGAGTATGATCTTTCCGAAATGTACATTGTAAGAAAGGTGTACGAAGAGAGAATGGATGACAACTATCTCCGCAGAGGAAATGGTAATTTGGGCCCGGGCGCTGTTTCTCACATGTTTCTTAAAGCAATGGGCAAATATGGTTTGATGCCTGATGTTGTTTACCCCGGTGTTGACGGCGGTTCGGGAAAGCATAACCATACAGCTTTACAATCATACGTAAATGAGAACAGCAAATTGGCCGTTGAGGCAAAGAAGAGGATGCCGGAGGCATTGAAGAAAGGTATTCTTGACGCATTTTTGGGTGAACTTCCTGCTTCTTTCAAATATGAGGGTAAGGAGTATACGCCTCAGTCATTCTATAAAAAACTTGGGCTTAATGCAGATGATTATGTAGAGATAACCAGTTTTACACATCATCCGTTCTATGAGAGAGTTCCATTGGAGATTCCTGATAACTTTGATCATGAACTATTCTACAATCTTCCTCTTAATGAGCTTATGGAGACTTTGGACTATGCCATTAACAACGGTTACACAGTTGCTTGGGATGGTGATGTAAGTGAAAGATCTTACGATTTTGCCAAAGGTATAGCTCTTATGACAGATGCAGATATCAAAGGTACCAAATCCATTAAAGAACGCTATGTTGAGACAGATGTAGACCAAGCTCTAAGACAGAAGATGTTTGAGGATTTTACAACTACAGATGACCACCTTGAGCATATTACCGGTATAGCAAAAGACCAGGAGGGGGTTAAATATTACAAAACCAAAAACTCTTGGGGAACAGAGAGAGGCATTTATGAAGGATACCACTATATGTCTGAGAACTATGTAAAAGGTAAAACAATTGCAATAATTTTACATAAGAATGCTATTCCTAAAGAGATAAAGAAAAAGTTAGGAATCAAATAGGCATACTTTTGTTTACCATTAAGTAAGCGTTAAAAAATAAGTTGGTAAAGATTTAGCAGTATTTTTGAGAAAAGGAATATAGACCGAAAAGACAATTAAAGATTACCAAGTTATTCTTTAAGGATTACTAAAATACTTCAGTTGAGGGTGTATCAAACAAATAAGTTTGGTACGCCCTCTTTTTTTGAACGATTGTTCATTAACAGATAAAGCAGATAATAAAACACTCATAATTGTTGTAAATTTGCACCCGTTATGAGATACTTAAAGAGACTATTGGCAATAGCGGGTGTGTCGTTATTATTCGTAACCGCTGCCACAACATATACCCATGCAGATAATAATCTGCTTCCCGACAAAAAAAATGTAGATTACAGAGATAATCCAAAGATTCGCCATCAGGCAGATTCTGTTCTTAGAACGCTCTCCATTAGAGAGAAGATTGCGCAGATAATAATTATCGCATACCAAGTCAACGATTCGCAGAGGGTGAAAAATCTGCAAAACCGCCTCATTAAGGATGAAGGCCTTGGAGGTGTGATAATCATGAACGACCCGTTAGATGGTGCAATAAAAAGGCTTAATGAGTTCCATGCAATGGCAAAGACGCCCCTGCTTGTTACCATAGACGGCGAGTGGGGTCTCTCCATGAGGTTTGACGAGATACCGGTATTTCCACGCCAGATGCAGTTAGGTGCATTAAGCTCAGATTCTCTTGTATATGAAGTTGGGAAGGCTTTTGGAGAGGAGTGTAACAAACTTAATATTCATGTAGATTTTGCACCGGACATAGATATAAACAACAATATAAATAATCCGGTAATAAACACACGTTCTTTTGGAGAAGACAGGGAGAAGGTGGCCAAATATGGCATTGCACTAAGCAAAGGGATGGCCTCCATGAACGTTGCAGGTTCTGCAAAGCATTTTCCGGGGCATGGGGATACAGATGTAGACTCTCATAAAGGGCTGCCGGTACTTAACTTTACAAAGAGCAGATTAGACAGTCTTGAACTATACCCTTTCAGACAGCTTATTGCAAATGGCGTGGATATGGTCATGGTTGGTCATTTGGAGGTTAAGGCTTTGGATGAGACAGGCACCATCTCCTCTATATCGCGCAGAATCGTTACAGATCTTCTTAGAAACGAATACGGCTACGACGGAATTATCTGCACAGATGCTCTTGGAATGGATGGTGTGGCAAAGGCATCGGGGTTGGATCAGGCACACGTTGCATTAGAGGCATATAAGGCAGGTGTAGATATTCTTCTTATGCCTGAGGATGTAGAGAATACTTTGGATCTTATATCCAACGCCATGAAAAAGGGTGAGTTAAGTGAAGAGGAATTAGATGGTAAGGTTCTTAAAATGCTTATGCTAAAGGCAAGATGCGGGATGTTTGAAAAGAGCTACAGGCCGTTTGTAAGCAGATACAAACTTACAGAAAAGATGCAGAGCAAACACAATGAAGACCTTATAAAGGAGATTGGGGAGAAAAGTGTAACACTTCTCACAAACAGAGACAATCTGCTGCCGCTTGGCAATCTTAAAGGTAAAAAAGTTGGGGTAGTAGCTTTTGGAAACAAGGAGAAAAACAGCATGTTCAACAACTTTGTACAACACTACGTTGCCGCAGATTCGGCTCTTTTGGATTCAAAGGCAACGGTAGAGGATGTTGCAGCTGCCAAAAATGCTATGGGGCAAAAGGATATTGTAATATTTGCCTTTAACAATACAGACAGCAGGCCATACAAAAATTACGGAATAGACTCCAAACAGTTTGATTTAATAACAAAATGGGCCGCAGAGCAGCCATCCGTTGCAGCTTATATGGGTTCTCCATACGCATACTCAAAGATTTGCAATGCAGACAACTTTAATTCTTTTATTGTTGGTTATCAATCCATAGACGCAAACAATCTTGCAACTGTAGAATCTATTTTTGGGGCAATACCAACGGTTGGTGTCCTACCAGTAAGCACAGGCAACCTAAATGCGGGGGAATCTGTTATTCTTTCGGATAAAACAAGACCTGCATACCGATTCTACCACAATACGGAGCCTGTAACATATACAGCTCCATTAATGCTGAAAGACAGATCGGCTTTAATTACCATATTGCCACTTGTCGGGAAGCTGATTGATAATAACGAGTTCTCTGTTTTTACTGAGTTGGGGCAGATTTTAACGAATACAGAAGATTCCGAATCTAACAAGTCTCATAACAACTACGCAGTAATAAACGGAGATCATGCAAAGATTCTCTTGTTGGATCTAATGTCTCACAGAAGCGGACTGCCTAACGTAAATGACTTAAAATTCATAGACAGCGGCAATGTAAGTAAGTTAGATATTGAGCAGCAAACAGAACCTGTCTTTAGCAATGCCAACATTTACTACCTAAGGTGTATTATTGACAAGTATTATAAAAGTGCAGATGACACTATTAAAGATGAGGCAGACAATCTGTTTGAATTGATAGAGATGAATAACAGTGCTGTAGACAAGAACGGGAATATTACCACAACTGCAAAAGATTTGGAGAAATTCCTGTTTACCATAGACAACAACGGGAAATATGCGGGGAAACAGGTATTTTCACCAAAAACTGCAAAACTTCTTAAAGACCTGTTGATCTACTACATGCCTTCTCTATGATTCTTTCTCAGACTTCTTATGGCTAATGGAGCAACTATCAGCACAACAATAAGATTAAAGAGAATTGCTATAGGGAAAGAGGTATAATTGCCATTATTGAAAAAAGTACCGCAGCACCGGATATAAGCAACCATTTATATCCAAACTTGTCCATTACAGGTCCAAAAATCAATGTGCCCACAATAATACCGGCAGACATTATTGACGCCAAGATATTGGCATTGGGATAAATTTCATTAAGTGGAGGTAGCAGAACTCCCAAAGCTAACGCCAAAGCCACATATCAGTTCATCATCTTTCTCTTCTTAAATACAAAGGATGCAGCAAATACAGAGAGCAACATAACCGCTATTACCAATACAAAATCCCAATTACTGTCTAACAGCGGCAACTTTACATTCATTCCAAAGATTCCGGATATAAGTGTAGGCGGCATAAAAAGCAGTGATACAAAGGTAAGCACCTTCATTATTTTGTTCTGGTCCAAGTTAATTAGACCTAAAACTGTATTCTGCAGATATTCAAGCCTTTCAAAGCTAAAATTTGTATGGTTAAGCAACGAGCCTATATCTTTTATTATTACGTTTAGCTTTGCATGTACATCACGCGGGAACTTGTCTGATTTTAGTATAGAGGAGATCATTCGCTGCTTATCTACAATATTCTCTCTTACAATCATTGTGTTCTCCTGCAACTGGTTAATATCCAACAGAAAGTCCTCATTTACATTCTCTCCCAAACTTACTCTCTTACTAAACTGTGCAATCTCCTTTGCCATAAGCTCAATCATATCTGCATCCAGATCTATTCTGTTCTCCAATATTGCAACAAGAATATGATATCCGGTTGGGAAGAGCTTGCTCATATTCCCCAATCTTCTTTGCAGATCTGTAAAAGTACGCAACGGCACCTGTCTTATTGTAACGAGAATACCCTCCGATAGGATAAACGAAACAGCCTCCATAGAGTAGTTGTCGGGACCCGGAATAAGAAAGTTTGTATTGGCAAATATGGTTGTGTCTGTCTCTGAATATCTCGATGATGACTCAATCTCCTCTGCCGTGGCCCTGCTCTGCAAAGTTGTATCGAGAAATGCCTCTACACCTCTTTTTTCCTCGCCCGTGGGTTCAAACAGATCTACCCAAAGTACATCATCAAATCCCAATTCGTCGAGATCCAAAAGATTAGACGAGGTCTGAATCTGTCCTTTCTGTTTATAGAAAATCTCTATCATAAGCCACCTCCTTTGTTAATTATTCAGGGACACGCGCACAACGCTGTGCAAAGTTATAAAAAATACTCTAAAAACAGAGATGCTCTACAAGAATCTTAATACCAATCGCCACCAAAATCACACTACCGGCTATCTCTGCCTTTTTTCCAATCTTGGTACCAAGTGTCTGCCCCCATTTTACACCTATGTATGACGCCAGTGCAGTTATGGCTGCAGTTGATAAAACAGCAAAACAAATCTTTAGCGCAGGAAGCATCATAAATGCAAGTGAAACGCCAACAGCTACGGCATCTATACTTGTTGCCACAGCAAGCATTAAGAGCCTTTTCAATTTAAGGAAATCTGCCGTCTGTTCATCATCATCCTCTTTATGGCGTGCCCCCTCATATACCATTTTAACACCAAGATAGAGCAGTATTACAAAGGCAATCCAATGGTCCCACTCATTTATGAAGGAGGCAAAGAATGTTCCGGCTGCCCAACCGGCAAAGAGAAACATAGCCTGGAGTATTCCAAAGACAGAGATAACTTTTACCCTTTGGAAGGATATCATTTGTGGAGTCTGCATTCCCCCGCTTATGGAGACAGCAAATGTATCAAAGCAAAGGCCTACAGCCAAAAGTACCAGTTCTAAATATGTCATTAACCAATAATATAAAGACCAAAAGAGGGTGACCAAAAAGAAATTGTTCACCCTCATATTATAGTAACAAGAAAAAAATAAGTTACCTAAGATTAAGAGAGTATTTTAGAGGATATATCTCTTATTTTACTGCAGCAGATTTTCTAAATAGCAACAGTCCCACAAATGTAAGCAGAGCACAGACTGCTATCAAAGAGAAACCAAAGCTGAATACGAATTTCTCAAGGATGAAACAGATGACAGGTGCAGCAATACACACAACAGGGACAGCTTTGTCTACAACTTTTATCTTGGTAAACATACCAAAAAGGAAGAGACCTAAAAGAGGTCCGTATGTATATGCGGCAATCTGGTAAACCATATTGATTACAGCATCATTCTTAACCATATTAAAGAACATGATAAGTACCACGAAGAGTACAGCCATAATCAAAAGCACTGTTTTACGTACACTCTCCTTTTTCTTGTCATCCCACTCTTTTCTCTTGTCCATACCAACAATATCTATACAGGTTGATGTTGTAAGGGATGTTAGAGCGTTTGCACACGTTGGATACGCTGCAGAGATAAGCCCCACAAAGAATATGACACCAACTACAGGTTTAAGGCTGAACGCAACAGTAGGGAAGATCTTGTCTGCCTCAACCTTTCCTGCAACAGAGGTGATCCCCTCCAACAATCCGCCATGCTGCTGGATATATATGGCTAAGACGGCTCCAAGAATAAGGAACAGAAGATTCATAGGTATCATCATGATCACAGATGTAAACACATTCTTCTGAGCCTCTCTTATATTTTTACAACTCAAAGATTTCTGCATCATCGCCTGATCCAAACCGGTCATTGCAACAGGTATGAGGACACCGCTAAGGAATCTCTTCATCCAGTTTGTTGCAGTAGACGGATCTGTGTCAAACACCTTTGAGTATTCGCTACTATGAACATTTACAAACATATCTGTAAAGCTCCACCCCATCTCTTTGCATATAAAGAAAACAGAGACAACAACTGCAACAATCATAAATGTTGTCTGAATGGTATCTGTCCAGATAATGGTCTTTACACCACCCTTCATTGTGTACAGAATCGCCAATATTACAAAAACTGCGGCAGCAACCCAAAACGGTATTCCAATCTCTTTAAGCACAAAATTGTACAGGACAAAAATCACAAGGAAGGTTCTTACAGTAGCTCCAAGAAGACGCGATACTATAAAAAAGGATGCTCCTGTTTTATAACTGTAATTACCAAATCTGTTATCCAGATATGTGTAAATGGATGTAAGATTCATCTTGTAATAGAGCGGGAGCAATAGAAGTGCAATAATTGCGTAACCTATTATCATACCCAACAACATTGGGAGATAGAAAAATTTCTCATTGTAGACATTGCCCGGAACAGACATAAAAGATACTCCGGACAGCGACGCTCCAATCATTCCATAGGCAACTAAAAACCAGTTGGATTTTTTATTACCTGTGAAATATGACTGATTGTCTGCCTTTCGAGATGTAATGAACGCTATACCAAAAAGTAACAAGGTATAGAGCAGAAAGGTGATTAAAAGTACAGTTGCATTCATCTGTTGTTATGTTTATTAGATTGTGTTTTATTAAATTTTAAAGGGCTGCCTGTTCTGTATGGATTTACCGAGTGTAAGCTCGTCTGTATACTCCAAATCATCTCCAAAGCCAACGCCTCGAGCTATAGTTGTAATTTTTATATCGAACTGAGCCAACCTCTTAAAAATATAGAAAGAGGTAGTTTCCCCCTCCATGCCGGTATTGAGAGCCAGCACCACCTCCCTTATCTCTCCCTCACCAACTCTTTCAACAAGCCTGTCTATGGTAAGGTCACTTGGCCCTATCCCATCCATAGGTGATATGATTCCGCCCAAGACATGGTAAAGCCCATTGAACTGCCGGGTATTTTCCAAACTTAAGACATCCCGTATACTCTCAACCACACACACCACTGCTCTATCTCTCTTTGGATTGGAACAGACAGGACAGACTGTACTATCTGAAATCATATTGCATTCACTACAATACTTTACCTCATTTCTGAGCCGAGTAAAGGTATTAGAAAAGCGGTTGACCTTCTCTACAGGTTGTTTTAAAAGATGCAAGGCCAAGCGTAGAGCCGTCTTACGGCCAACACCCGGCAACGATGCAAATTCATCAACGGCATCCTCCAAAAGCTTGGATGAATAGTTGTTGTCTCTCAAATTTTATTTACTTTGTTGAGTTATAATAGTCTACAGCTTTCCTTACAGAGCCGTGCTCCAAAAGGAGTTTCTTGGCAAACTCGTAATCCTCTATCTTTGCCTCATCCATAATCATCCTTGTACCTCTATCTACCAACTTAGCATTGGAGAGCTGCATATCCACCATCTTATTACCCTTTACATGCCCCATTCTAACCATTGTAGAGGTAGAGATCATATTAAGGATAAGCTTCTGTGCTGTACCAGATTTCATTCGAGTACTGCCGGTAACAAACTCGGGACCCACAACAGCAACTATTGGAATATCAACCTCTTTTGTAACAGGAGCATCAGGATTACAGGTAATGCAACCTGTTAGCATTCCATGCTTTCTTGCCTCTCTGCAGACACCTATAACGTATGGTGTTGTACCGGAAGCAGCAATACCCACAACAACGTCATTGGCTGTTGGATTAAACGGTTGCAGGTCTCTCCAACCACCCTCTAAATCATCCTCTGCATTCTCTACAGCCTTTCTTATTGCAGTATCCCCACCTGCTATGAGACCAATTATAAGGTTAAAAGGGGCACCATATGTAGGAGGTATCTCAGAAGCATCCAAAATGCCAAGGCGGCCGCTGGTACCGGCTCCCAAGTAAAACAATCTTCCGCCCCTCTTCATTCTCTCAACAATACCCTCAACAAGCTTTTCAATCTGAGGTATGCATTTCTCTATTGCATATGGGACATTCTTGTCCTCGTTGTTCATCCCTTCCAACAGTTCCCTAACGGACATTTTGTCCAAATTGGAATAGTTTGATGACTGTTCGGTTATCTTCATCGTATTTTGTAATATTATAGTTAAATCAATTCATGGCTTTATGATACTCCACAAGACCGTCTATAGGAGACTTTAATATCTTCCCTATCCTTGCACCAAACTTATCTGCAGCTTCATTAAGATAATCAGAAAAATAGTGCGCCACAGAACCCACAAGATTTACCGGATACTGCTTGTAATCGTAATGCGAAATATTCCTTTCAAAGAAATCCTTATAACAATCCATTATAATACTTTTCATATGCGGATCATTCCTAAACTCATTTATGAACGGACAAAAAGAGGCAAGAAAACGATTAGGCATAGGCTGTTTATACACCTTGTCCACAATTTTCATATAGTCTAAATCGTATCTCTTTACAAACTCAGCCTCAATATGTTTTGGCAGCAGTCCCTTAATGAAATCGGAAACAAGTCTTTTGCCCAGATTTCCGCCACTTCCCTCATCTCCAAGAATAAAGCCCCCTGCCTTTATGTTTTTGACAATATTTTCACCATCATAAAAGCAGGTATTTCCACCTGTACCCATTATACATGCAATACCGGGATTATGGCCGCATAATGCCCGCGCAGCAGCAAGCAGATCAGACGCAGCATAACATACAGAGCCAGGAAACGCCTCCCCCATTGCATCACCTATTGTTTTTATATGCTCCGGAGAAACAACACCTGCTCCGTAGAAATAGACCTCCTTAACGTCATCACCTATCACAGGTATGAGTTTCTCCTTTAAAACATTGACAATAAATTCCTTAGAAACAAAAACAGGATTCAGCCCCTCTGTACTCGCAGACACAACCTCACCATTACACTTAATTGCTTTCCAATCCACCTTAGTGGATCCGCTGTCGGCTATCAATATCATTTTAGTAACGTTTTAATATGACCGCGCAAAGTTACTAAAAAATACAAGATAAGGAAGATGTTTGATTTTTTTTACAACCTTTCTACAGCTTGACGCCAACCTTTTTCCAGTAAAGATAGCCGCACGCAGCAAAAACAGAGTAGATTATGTATAATATTCCCGACAAAACAAGCCCGCTGTTAAAACATATAATGGCAATTGCCACATCCGTAAATACCCACACAATCCACTGATCAATTATACATCTGCTCAGCCACCAGGTTGCTATTATGCTTAATGAGAATGTAGCCGAATCCAACAGGGGCATAGGGTCTTTGTCAAAAAATTTAAGAAAGAAAAAAAGTACGGCAGACAAAATTAAAACAAGCAGAACACTCCATGCCAAAGTTTTTCTGTCTGCATGCTTATAGCAGATTCTCTCTCCGCTATCTTCCTCTCTGTTTGCTTTTAAATCCGAGCTTGCAGCGGCATTCTTTTTTTCTCTTTTTTTAAGTTTTGCCCACATACACCAACCATATACGCTGACTAACAGATAATACACCTGTATAGTCATATTTGCATAAAGTCCTTGATTCATAAATATGATTATGTAGGCGGCGCCCGATATGGCGCCAACCACCCACATAATCTTCTTTTGCATTATCTCCAAAAACAGATATAAAAGACCTGTTACAAATCCAAAAATCTCCAACATATTATTAAATGGCTTTAGCGTTAGCTTTGGCTTTGGCTGATTTAGTTTATTGTTTATAGTCAGTTTATCGGTCGATAGTTTTAAAGATCTTAGTTTTTAACTTCTAACTTTCTTTCTATTATCTCTAACACTGTCTATAAACTATAAACTTTCAACAATATCCGTGTATTTAAAAATTGTAGGATACCCTTGCCATAAAGTTAATAGGCGCCTGAGCATATATGCCAATATAAGGAGCCATTGTATCCACCCCTCCTACTCTATTATAAGACTTTGAAATCCAACCATATGAATAATATTTATTATTAAACAGGTTGTCAACTGTAAATGAAACCTTTATTGTTGGATTATATTTCTGGTTAAGTCTTGTGGCAGAGCCGTTAAGTTCAAAAGTATGAGAGGCATTGAATGATGAGACAAAATATCTTGGCACTCTCGCTATCTCATCAGATGAATTATCCATGTACTGCTCCCCTATATATTTTCCGCTAAGGCTGAATGTTGTATTCTTGCATGGTGTAAATGTCAGCAACATCATCCCCACAAATTCCGGAGAAAGGGTAAGATTTGATGTTTTATGAAAAACCTCCTTCTGACCTACAACATTATAGTCTTCATCATATATGCTAATATATTCTGTAAAATTCTTTGCCTTGTTTCTGGAGAATGTTGCATTAGCATCTACCCTAAACCAAGTTGCAGGCCGGTAGGCAAAAGAAAGCTCAAGACCTCTGCGGTAGCTGTCGGGAATATTCTGCTTAATAACATATCCTACATCGGACAGCTTGCCTGATGCCACCAACTGATCCTTATACTCCATAAAATAGAGGTTGGCAGTAGCTGAGAATTTTGGTGACACATAGTTATATCCCAATTCATAATCAAACATACACTCAGACTTTATAGCGTTGGTTGTACCTGCCTTAACAGGATCCTTAAGATCTCCTCTTGTAGGCTCCTTATGCCCCATTCCAAATGAGAAGTAGAATCTGCTGCGCGGCGATGCCTGAAGATTGATTCCGGCCTTGGGGTTAAAGAAATTGTAGTCTTTATTGTATTCCATGTTAACGAAATCTGAATCTGGTCCGTGCATTTTGTAATGGATGTACCTGTACTGCAGATCTGCAAAAAGGGTAATATAGTCATTTACATCACCCTCTGCCCTGGCAAAGAACGATGCCTCCTTTTTGTTGCCATTGTTTCTGTACCACTCATAATCTTTAAGTTTAAGGTCGTTGTTGTATTTAGACCAAAGCACATTTCCAAAATGGTTTCCGTCATAGATATTAACCGTTACACCGGCAGAGGCTCTAAGCTTACTGCCGTTATACATTAGCATGCTGTTTACCACATAGTTGCTGTTATCCATCTGCTGGCGGATAATAAAGTCACTCGTTTGGTGAAGCTCTTCATCCATTATCTGTGGTTTAAGGCCGTACTCCTCAAATCTTTTCTGATACTTATAATTCTGGTAAAAACCGTCCCCTTTCACAAATGCAAAGGTTGTTTTCCATACAAACGGCAGATTAAACTCCCTTATGTATGTAAGATGGAGATGATGCATTGCATAATCATCTGTCTCTTTATCATAATATTGAGCATTCCCGGCTTCATCATAATATTCACCGGCAGGGTTATACCTTCTGTTCTCTTTATACTGCTCCGGAGAGATACCCTCCCATGTAATTCCTGTACGTTCGTCACCATATATATATGTAAGTTTCACAGAGTTCTTGCCTTTAAAATACCCAACAGTTGTGTAAAGAGAATGCAATCTCGACTTTCCATTTCTAATATACCCTTGGCTACTTCCGTATGCATATCTCATATCAAATGAAAAACCACTTGATGTTCTTCCTGTTCCGGCACCTATTATGGTCTGATAACTTTGGTAAGACCCCAATGAGAACTCTGCCTGTCCGTATGGCTGGGATGATGGTGTTATGGTCTGCATATTTATACTTCCGCCAAATGCTGCCGGTCCGTTCATGGATGTTCCCAAACCGCGCTGTATCTGAATGGATTGCAACGAGGCATTCAATGATGGAAGATTAACCCAGAACACCTGCTGGCTCTCCGGGTCGTTAAGGGCAATATTATCCAAAGTTACATTTACCCTTGAATCATCTGAGCCTCTTACCGATAGTTTGCTGTAGCTAAAACCTGTACCTGCCTCTGTGGTAGCAACCACAGATGGCTGTAATGCGAGGAGCATTGGAATAGAATGATTTCCGGATTCTCCCCTCAATCTCTCCTTTCCAACCGTTGTATACGCCACAGGGGTCTTCTTTGTTACGCCCGTTGCTGTAACTACAATGGAATCCAAATGTTGCACAGACATTGTATCTATATCTGCATAGTAATTGCCCGATATCACCGGATTTTTATCGGGAAGGCAATAATGAATAGATGTGTTGTGAGCCTTAATAGTGTTGCTAAGGCTCAAAAGCAGAGGTAACATGAAAAAAAATACCCCGCAAAAAAATGTTCTCTTCATTTTAAGACTTTTTTTACAGGGGGTTAAAGCTGCATAATACAACTTTATTGTGACATCTCTTTCCTACGCCGGAATTACCCGGATCAGGTTCAAAGGGTATCATCTCAGCCCAAAAATTGGGCACCCCCAAATTGTTAATAAATTAAGCTTTAGCGTTAGCTTTGGCTTTGGCTGATTTAGTTTATTGTTTATTGTTTATTGTTTATAGTTTATAGTTAGTTTATCGGTCGATAGTTTTAAAGATCTTAGTTTTTAACTTCTAACTTTCTTTCTATTATCTCTAACACTGTCTATAAACTATAAACTTTCAACTATTAACTTACATTTAGCGTTAGCGTTATACTTAATCTTTTATTTGAATATTTCGTTAAGCACCTTGGCCAATCTATACCCGGCATTTGTCAACTGCTCCTCCAACATTGGCACATGCTGTGCAACATAATCGTATGACAGATTAGCCTTTGGCCTTATCTCTGAATAAAGATTACGCGCCAAAACAGTTGTATGGATAAACCAATCGTACAAAGAGCCTGCGGTAACAGAATCTATCTGTTTCTTATCCAATATATTAAGATTATCCCTCCACTCAGAATAGCTCCATTTGCGGGCCGATTCTATAATTTTGGTATCCCATACAGAGTGCAGATTGGTTGGCTGTTTAAACCAATAGACATCAAAATAATTACCACCTTTGTCGCTCAAATGGCCCGCATGCATAGGACAGTGCATATCGCCAATAAGGTGAATAAGCATCTTTAAATAGTACTCTCTATCCCTGTCGTTAAGTTTGCCGCCCTTAAGAGCCTTAATAACCTCTGTTGTAGCAGTAAGTACATCACCAGTCTCGCACTTAGGCATAATATCGTATGTAAGCCCCTCATCCACATTACCGTAATGCCAGGTTTTTGTCCTTTGATACTCATCCTTCCACTCCGGCAGATTCTGCATATTGTCCATCCACGATGAATAATATACAATGGAATGCCCGTGCAGAATCTTCTTTACGGCAGCCTGCGTTTGTGGAGTTAAATTAGCCTCAGCTATTGCCGCAACAATATCATGTCCTTTCTGACCCCACGAAAACGCAGGAACAGATGCTGTAAGCATCAATACTGTTATTACAAAACTCTTTACTATTCTCATATATGTAACCTTTTCTTCCCGATAATTTATCCTTCCTACGCGTCAGACGGAGTAAAAACAGATCTCTCCGGTCTGATGACTGCAAAAGTAAACATTTTTATAGAATAAAAATTATTTGAATTGCCCGCATATTTATCAAAAAGCCCAATACACTATATATCAGCAACAAAACCGCGTAAAAATTTTTGCTCAAAAAAATTTACAGAAGTTAGCTTCAAAAAAAATTTGCAGTTAGAAAAAATATTCATACATTTGCAATCCCAAAGCGAAAGCAGATGGTGAATGTCTCGCTAGCTCAGTTGGTAGAGCACGACACTCTTAATGTTGGGGTCCAGGGTTCGAGGCCCTGGCGGGACACAGAAAGGCAACTCAAAAGGTTGCCTTTTTTGTGTTTAATTACAATTTCCATTTGCGTATTACACAGAAACTTAGTAAGCGTTAAAAAATAAGTTGGTAAAGATTTAACAGTATTTTTGAGAAAAGAAATATAGACCGAAAAGACAATTAAAGATTACCAACTTATTTTTTTAAGATTACTTAAGCTCTTTTTAATGCTCGCATAGCATTAAGAACAGCTAAAACGGTAACCCCAACATCTGCAAACACTGCCATCCACATTGTGGCAATACCAAAAGCCGCAAGCACAAGAACCAATATCTTTATACCAATGGCAAACCATACATTCTGCATTGCAATTCCAATTGTGCGCCTTGCAATCTTTACGGCCAACGCTATCTTGGAAGGTTTGTCATCCATAAGCACAACATCAGCAGCCTCAATCGCAGCATCGGACCCAAGCGCACCCATTGCAATACCAACATCTGCACGAGCAAGCACCGGAGCATCATTAATACCGTCACCAACAAATGCCAAGAACTTTCCGGCAGGCTTCTCCTTAAGCAATCTCTCAACATTTGAGACCTTGCCTGCAGGAAGCAGTTCTGTATGATACTCATCTATACCAAGTTCTGTTGCAACATATTCACCAACAGCCTTTTTATCACCGGTAAGCATAACTGTCTTGCCAATGCCCTCTGCCTTAAGAGCAGCTATAGCAGCTTTGGAATCCTCCTTAACAGTATCAGATATAACTATATGCCCTGCATAAACACCATCTACCGCAACATGGATTATTGTTCCAACCTTGTGGCAGTCATGCCACTTAGCCCCAACAACATCCATCATTTTAGAGTTGCCAATGCAAACTTTCCTACCATTAATTACTCCGCAAACACCCTTTCCGGCAATCTCCTCAATATTATCAACCCTGCAATCATCTTTCTCTTTTGGATATGCTGTTCTCAATGCAACAGCAATAGGATGTGTAGAATAGCGCTCCACATGCGCAGCAAGATGCAATAGCTCCTCCTCACCAAATTTGTCGGGATGCACAGCATTAACCTCAAATTTCCCTTTTGTAAGAGTACCTGTCTTGTCAAAGACCACCACCCCGAGTTTGGCCAACGTATCCATGTAGTTTGCCCCTTTTACCAAAATACCGCTCCTCGATGCCCCTCCGATTCCTCCAAAGAATGTGAGCGGAACAGAGATAACGAGAGCGCAAGGGCAAGAAACAACCAAAAATGTTAATGCTCTGTTCAACCAAATTGAGAACGCTCCTGCATAGCTTTCGTAGAATAATGGCGGAAGAAAAGCCAACGCAACCGCCACAAATACAACTATAGGTGTGTAGACATGGGCAAACTTTGCAATGAAGGTCTCGCTTTTGGACTTTTTCTCACTTGCGTTTTCAACAAGATTTATGATCTTGGAGGCAGTAGATTCGCCAAAACTCTTTGTTACCTTTACCTTTAATAATCCGGATATGTTTACGCATCCCGACAAAACCTCATCTCCGGTTTTTACCACTCTTGGAGCGCTTTCACCCGTGAGAGCCACCGTATTCAGGCTTGACGAACCATCTGTTATAACGCCATCCATAGGGACCCTCTCACCAGGTTTTACAATAACTATCTCGCCAACGGAGACCTCATTTGGAGATACTGCACTTACGGCTCCATTACGTTCTACATTTGCAATATCGGGCCTTATATCCATAAGATGTGATATGGATTTACGGCTCCTCCCCTCTGCATAATCCTCAAACAGCTCTCCTACCTGAAAGAAAAGCATTACAAATACAGCCTCTGGGTATTCTGTCTCTGCCCCGGGAAGAAAGCCTATACATAGCGCCCCTATGGTGGCAACGCTCATAAGCAGATCCTCATTAAAGGCATCACCATGCAATATACCCTCAACAGCCTCTGCCAGCACCTCATAACCTACAATAAGATACGGTATAAGATAGACAAACAGCAACTGCCACGTATTAAGCGATGTTGTCTTCTCAACAACAACTGCAGCAATAAGCAGCAACGCAGCCAAAATTATCTTTACAAGTTTCTGCCTCATAAATTTCAATTTTTAATATGTTAACAGTCTCAATTAAACTAATGATGTATGATTTATCCTATGCAATATTTGCACAAAAATAATAAAAACAGCAACTATATTTCCCATCACTTAATACTATAAAGCTTCATCATAAAGAAGTTTGTTAACCGGTAAATGAATAATTGAGTAAATTGAGCCGCAAATTTGCTAAAAACAGAGAGAAAAAGATTATATTTGCGAGCTTTTAGCGTAAAAAAGCTAATAAGAACATAAATTCCTAACAATGAAAAAGATATTTAATATTACTCTGTTTGCAGCTATAGCTGTATCGGTTTGTTCATGTTCAGACAAAACCTCCTCAGATTTTAAAGACTTTAGCAAATTGCAACCTGTTATAGAGAAAGACAGTGTTCCAATTATGCAGGTGGCATATTTACAGAACGGGAACGTATATACCGCAGAATTATATAATCCCAACATATACAGTGACGGCAAAATAGATTCTCTCAAACGCCATGCAGGAGAGAACGTTTTTCAGGCAGCATCATTGAGCAAGGTTGTATTTGCATATATAGTTAACAAGATGGCAGATGCAGGTGAGATAGATTTAGATAAACCATTATACGAATATACAGACATAAAGCGTTTTACAGATACAGTAAAGGCAAAACAGATAACAGCAAGATTGGTATTGGAGCACAGGACAGGTCTGCCTAACTGGAGCGAAAGCCCATCGTCTGACGAATGGCCAACATCACCAATAAACTTTAAGTTTGCACCGGATTCATGCTTTGGATATTCCGGGGAGGGTTTTGCATTTTTACAGCGTGCAGTTGAAAGCATAAAGGGCAAGGATATAGAGCAAGTGGCAAGAGAGATGGTTTTTGAGCCTCTTGGTATGAGCAACAGCTCTTACGTTTGGATTCCTAAGTATGATTCACTTGCCGTAGATGGCTATAATTGGAATTTGGAAAACAGAGGTGTTGGCAATATGCCTCGCGCAAACGTAGCTTACAGTATGCGCACAACCGCTACAGATTATATGAAGTTCCTGCAGGAATTAATATCCAACAAAAAGGCCGGAACCATTGCATACATGTTTAAACCATACCCCACATCTGCTGTAAGATATGCCGGAGAACCACGCTCATGTGACAGCACAATCTTTTGGGGATTGGGTATTGGAACAAATAAAATAACATCTGCCAATGCAGACGGTACTACCAAGGATTCTTACGCTTACTGGCATTGGGGAGACAACGGAAACTTCAAGGCTCTGTTTATTATTCTTCCCGATAATTCCGCATTTGTCTATTTTACCAACAGTGCCCACGGGCATGCAATTGTAAACGATGTTACAGAAATTCTTGCAGGAAGGACATTTGATATTGAACCATGGATTAACAACTAATACATACCGGGGCACCAATAATGCACAATGATTAAGGGAGGTGCAATGCTCTACCTGATTTTTGCCTTTTGATTGGAAGTTTGACACATTGTCGGGAAGCAAAAGAAAAAATTGCTTACTTTGCGGATATAAAATTTATGGCTATGAGTTTGGATTATAAAATTATTTCTGCCGAGGGGGAGTCTTTAAGGTATTTCAGTAGAGACAGCATCGTCACCTGGCACGATATAGACAACAAGCAGCTGTTGCGCCCCGTGGCGTTCATGAATATTGCCCAAGAGATGGCAAATACCCAGGCAAGTGTCTTGAAATTTGGTTATTACGAGCTTATAAAAGCCAATCAGGTTTGGGTGCTTAGCAGAATAAAGATAAGGTTCTACAATCCGCCAAAGTGGGGAGACAAGATTAGGATGTACACCTGGCACAAAGGGGCGCATTCGCTTTTCTGGCTTAGGGATTTTGCTATGTACAAAGTTGCCTCCCGCGATGATTCCTCAACAGAGCTTACTCCGTTGGAAGTTCCTCAGCTTTGCGCTGTTTGTTCAAGCTATTGGGTGATAATCAATACTCAGACAAGGAGGATTGAGCGCACAAGTGTAATAAACAACAACGAGTTGGCCATGTCATATTACGGGAAGGTGAATGTATTGGATGAGGAGTGCGGCAAGTTGTCTGCACCTGCAGATGCTGCTATGGAATGTGTTGCCAAGCATGTAGTAAGCTACTCGGATGTAGACTTTAACAAACACGCCAACAATGCCAAATATATTGAATGGATAATGGATATCCTGCCTCACAGTCTATCCTTGGACATGGTTCTTAAGTCTATTCAGATTAATTATGTTACAGAGGCCAAATTGGATGATAACGTTCATTTTATGGTAGATATGAATGCCGTTAAGAGTGTGGAGGAGATTAGTTGCTCTACCGGTGATGTTTGCAAAAGGCCTGTTTATGTTGAGGGGCGCAAGGGTGCTGCAGATGGGACCGTATTGTTCCAGGCGGAGCTTGAGTTTTGATTTTGCGTTATTAACATATTTTGTAAAGATTTACGGTATTGGCATAGGCAGATTTGTTAAAAGATAGTATCTTTGCGGCAGCAGATCGCCTTATCGCTCAATAGAGATTATTGGGAGGAAAGTCCGGGCAGAGCAGAGCGGTGCACTGTGGAAAGCACAGACAGGTGAAAGCTTGTGCAAGGGGTAACAGAAAATAACCGCCGGCAACGGTAAGGGTGAAAATGTGAGGTAAGAGCTCACGGTTTAGTACAGCGATATACTATTCGTACTCCACTGCATTCTGCAAGGCCATGTATACCTGCAGTTAAGGGTTGCTCGCTCTTTGCAGGGGGGTAGGCTGCGACAGATAAATGATAAGGGACCTGTTGTTTACAGGTTACAGAACTCGGCTTATAGATCTGCGCAAAATAACAGGGGATGACCACAGGCTGGTGCATCCCCCTGTTATTAAACGTTTTTTCAGACACTTTCAAAGTTCGCTTTTGTTCAGCTTTTCCTCGTCATATAATTAGCTTTAGCTTTGGCCTTCTTTAATTTAGTTTATAGTTTAGTGTTTATTGTCAGTTAATTAGTTTATAGATTTAAAGATATTAGTTTTTTACTTTAAACTTTACTGCTATTATCTTTAAAACTGTCTATACACTATAAACTTTCAACTATAAACTTTTATTTGGTATTGGCTTTAGCTAATTTAATTTTGATAGCCAACGCTAACGCTATAGCTTTTCTCTATACACTATAAACTTTCAACTCTTAACTTTTATAGTGCTGCCTATACACTTTCAACTAAATTAAGGCCAGTGCCAACGCTTATTAGTTTATGGTTTAAAGTTTAGAAGGAAATAGTTTTTGCTTCCCGACAAATTATACATATCTTTGTACCCCGTAATAATAAGAAATAGATAAAAATCCACAACAAAACATGAGCACAAAATATATATTTGTTACGGGAGGAGTTACATCTTCCTTAGGGAAGGGTATTATTGCCGCTTCATTAGCAAAACTCCTACAATCCAGGAAGTTAAGAGTTACTATCCAGAAGTTTGACCCTTACATTAACATAGATCCCGGAACACTTAACCCATACGAACATGGAGAGTGCTATGTTACAGAAGACGGTGCCGAGACAGACCTCGATCTTGGACATTACGAGAGATTCCTTAATGTACATACATCAAAAGCCAATAACGTTACCACCGGAAAGATCTATAAGACCGTGATAGACAAAGAGAGAGAGGGTGCGTACCTTGGCAAGACAGTGCAGATTATCCCCCATATCACAGACGAGATAAAACGCAGAATGTTGCTACTTGGCAAAACCGGCAAATACGATGTGGTCATTACGGAACTTGGAGGAACAGTTGGTGACATTGAGTCTACCCCATACTTGGAGGCTGTAAGACAGTTGCAGTGGGAGCTTCCCGACGAAGACTGCCTTATTGTACATCTAACGCTTGTACCATTCCTCAACGCAGCCAAAGAGCTTAAGACCAAACCAACCCAGCATAGCGTAAAGATGCTGCAACAGAGCGGATTGAACCCAGATATAATAGTTTGCAGAACAGAACACCATATACCTATGGATATAAGGAAAAAGGTTGCCCTGTTCTGTAACGTAAAACCTAACTCGGTAATAGAGTCTATTGATGCAAAGAGCATATACCAGGTGCCACTTGTAATGATGGACGAGAAATTGGATGAGATAGTTTTGGAGAAGCTGCATATAGATTGTACAGAGGAACCGGATCTTACAGATTGGAAAAAATTCTTAGACAAGCTGTTCAATCCTAAATGCGAGATAGATATTGCCCTTGTAGGGAAATATGTTGAGTTGCAGGATGCCTACAAATCCATATTGGAGTCTTTCATCCACGCCGGAGCCGCAAACGAATGCAAGGTGAATGTGCATACGGTTCACAGCGAATATTTAGACAGCAACAATATAGAGGAGAAACTTGGGCAGATGGACGGAATACTTGTTGCCCCGGGGTTTGGAGAGAGAGGTATTGAAGGCAAGATATTAGCTGTACAGTATGCACGCGAGCACAACATACCGTTCTTTGGTATCTGTCTTGGAATGCAGATGGCCGTTGTGGAGTTTGCGAGAAATGTGATGGGTCTGAGCGATGCCATGACAACAGAGGTAAACCCAACAACATCCAATCCGGTCATTGCCCTTATGGAGGAGCAGAAGACACTTACAATAAAGGGTGGCACAATGAGGCTTGGAGCTTACGAGTGCGACCTTGTTCCCGGAACACTCGCATACAGCATTTACGGTGTAACCCCAATCTTTGAGCGTCACAGACACAGATACGAGTTCAACTCAGATTATATGAAGGCCATGGAGGAGAAAGGGCTTGTGTTTAGTGGACGCAACCCGGAGACAGGTTTGGTTGAGATAGTGGAGCTTCCTTCTCATCCGTTCTTCATTGGCGTTCAGTTCCATCCCGAACTTAAGAGTACAGTGGAGAGGCCTCAACCTATATTTGTGGCCTTCGTTAAGGCTGCCATGGACAAGAGAAAAGCGTTATAAAAGTAATGGTTAATAAGGTTGGCGTTGGCTATCAAAATTAAATTAGCTAAAGCCAATGCAAAAGCTAATAAATTGACTTTAAACTATAAACTTAATTAGCTAAAGCCAATGCCAAAACTAAAGCTGATAAACTGACTCTAAACTATGAACTGTAAACTATAAACTACATTACGGATTATATGATAGATATTTTGAAGCCGAACATGAAAAGATTCTTAACATACGCCCTGCTACTGGCAGGGTTGTCTGTTTCTGCAACCTCATGCGGTGGCAATACCAATTCTGTAAATGCAACAAACGGGAGCAACAGCTTCTCCAATGCAGCAGAATCAGGCAGTGCAACAGCCAACTCCGGCAGTAGTGTATCAACAGACAGCAAAAGTGCAGCAGGCAATAGTTCAATAGCAGCAGGGAACCCGGCAGTACCGGCAGACTCGGAAAACAATGAAAATAGCACTAAAGAGATAGGCAAACCAGTGAAAGCCAAAAGGTTAAAGGCCGTTGTAAAGGAGAAGTTTCCTCATGACAAGTATGCGTACACTCAGGGGCTTTTCTTTGAAAACGGGGTGCTTTACGAGAGTTGCGGGCAGTACGGGCAATCGAGCCTAAGGAGTGTTGACCTTAAAACCGGAAAAGTTCTTAGCAAATCCAATTTGGATTCAAAATATTTTGCAGAAGGGTCTGTGATCTTTGGCGGGAACCTCTATCTGCTCACATGGAGAGAACAGATATGTTTTGTTTATGAGCCATCTTCATTTAAAAAGGTTGGCGAGCTAAGATACAGCGGCGAGGGATGGGGGCTTACAACAGATGGTAAAGAGTTGATAATGAGCAATGGCAGTGCGACAATATCTTTTTTGGATCCTATGACATTCATGGAGAACAGAAGGGTAAATGTAACTCTCAACGGCAAACCTGTAGATTACATTAATGAATTGGAGTATATAAACGGGGAGATCTGGGCCAATGTCTATTTAGAGGATTATATCGTTACAATAGACCCTGGCTCGGGTTGCATTACATCTGTTATTAACTGCTCAGATGTATATCCGGCAGCCGTCAGGAGCGCTCATGCAGATGTCCTTAATGGCATAGCGTATAACAAAGCAGACGGCAGCATATATATTACAGGAAAGTATTGGCCTCATCTTTACAAGATTACAGTGTCTGAGTAGTTAGCGTTGGCGTTAGCATTGGCGTTGGCGTTGGCTTTAATTTAGTTGAGAGTTTATAGTGTAAAGAGTGTTTGCTTTGCTCACCTGACTTACGAAAATAGTTCGTATTATTAAGAATTTTGCTTAAATTTGTATTCAAATCTTCTTTCTTACTAAAAAATACTTAAAAAAGAGAA
Source organism: uncultured Bacteroidales bacterium (assembly GCA_900544815.1). GTDB lineage: Bacteria > Bacteroidota > Bacteroidia > Bacteroidales > UBA932 > Egerieousia. The sequence continues at coordinate 39,454 of UQWT01000007.1, forward strand.
GAATAAGATTATGAACAGTGGAAATACCACACCTGATTATCCATGCAATAATAATACGACACGATATATGACAAAAGAGAAAAGATTACTTCTTGGCGACGAAGCTATAGCGCTCGGAGCTTTGAATGCCGGAATCCAAGGTGTTTACGCCTACCCCGGCACCCCATCTACAGAGATTACAGAATTTATTCAACTTCACCCTCTTACAAAGGAGAGAGGAATACACAGTGCTTGGTGTACAAATGAAAAAACAGCAATGGAGGCTGCACTCGGAGTCTCTTACGTTGGAAAGCGTGCGCTTGTCTGCATGAAACATGTTGGAATGAATGTAGCAGCAGATGCCTTTGTAAATTCGGCAATGGCAGGTCCTAACGGAGGTGTAGTTGTTGTTGCGGCAGACGACCCATCTATGCACTCATCTCAGAACGAGCAGGATTCAAGGTTCTATGGAAAGTTCTCATTAGTTCCGGTTCTTGAACCTTCTAACCAGCAGGAAGCGTATGACATGGTAAAATATGCCTTTGAACTGTCTGAACAGAAACGTGTTCCAGTTCTGCTCAGAGTTACCACCCGTATGGCACACTCAAGAGCCGTTGTGGAGATAGACACTAAGGCTGAGCCTATTGCACCACTCCACTACCCTGCCGAGCCAAAATCATGGATCCTTCTCCCAGCCAACTCACGCAAGAGGTATCCGGAACTTATAGCAACATATAACAATCTGCAGAACGAGTGCAAGTGGAACAAGTTTTACAACACTCCGCTTTCAGACGGAACATTCTCACAACAGGGAATCATTGCCTGCGGTATAGCATTCAACTATCTTTGCGAGAATATGCCGGAAGAGGAATTTGTCGGGAAGCCAATATATAAAGTATCCCAATATCCTGTTGAAGAGAGCATTATAAGAAAGATGGCAGAGGAGTGCAGCGAAATACTCATAATGGAGGAGGGACAGCCGCTTCTTGAGGAGATGGTAAAAGGCATACTTCCAACCCCTTGCAAGATTTCGGGAAGATTGAACGGAGTTTTGCCAAGAGAGGGGGAACTTACTCCGGACAGCGTTAGAAAATCGCTTGGACTTGCACCTCACGAGGCACACGCAGCAAGCCAAAATGTAGTTCCCCGCCCGCCTGCACTATGTATGGGTTGCGGACACAGAGATGTATATAATGCGCTTAACGAGACACTTAAAGAATACCCTAACCATAAAGTATTCAGCGATATAGGCTGTTATACCCTTGGAGCGCTCCCACCATTCAGGGCAATAGACTCTACCATAGATATGGGTGCATCCATCACAATGGCAAAAGGTGCAGCAGATGCAGGACAGTTCCCGTCTGTAGCAGTGATTGGAGACTCTACCTTTACACACTCAGGTATCACAGGTTTGCTTGATGCTGCAAATGCAAACGCAAATATGGTTGTGGTAATATCAGATAACCTTACCACAGGAATGACAGGAGGCCAGGATTCTGCCGGAACAACCAAGTTAGAGGCTATCTGCATGGCTGTTGGAGTAGACCCTAAACATGTAAGAGGCGTTGTTCCATTGGCAAAGAACATGGAGGAGATTAAACAGATTATAAAGGAGGAGATAGAGTACAACGGATTATCTGTCATTATTCCTCGCCGCGAATGTATACAGACATTCAAGAGACATCAGAAAGCAAAAAAACAGTAAATTAACCTTTCCCGCAAGCCTATTTAGCGTTAGCGTTGGCCATAATTGAGTTTATAGTTGAAAGGTTATAGTGTATAGACAGTTTTAAAGATAATAGCAGTAAAGTTTAAAGTAAAAAACTAATATCTTTAAATCTATAAAATAATTAACTGACTTTAAACTATAAACTTAATAGGCCAAAGCTAAAGCCTATTACATGGCGAGGAAAAGTTGCACGAAAAACTATATGTATGATAACATTAATTAAGTAAACAAGAATGAAAAAAGATATAATATTAGCAGGAGTAGGCGGCCAGGGAATCCTATCCATTGCAACCGTTATTGGTGAGGCAGCCATAAAAGAGGGTCTTTACATCAAGCAGGCAGAGGTACACGGAATGAGCCAGCGCGGCGGTGACGTGCAGAGTAACCTGAGAATCTCATCATCCCCAATACACTCAGACCTTATAGCACTTGGTGGTGCAGACCTTATAATCTCTTTGGAGCCAATGGAGGCACTAAGGTACTTGCCGTACCTGTCAAAGAGAGGGTGGATAGTAACATCAACAGAACCATACGTAAATATTCCTAATTATCCCAACAAAGAACTTATTTTTGAGGATCTTAAAAAGGTTGGAAACGTCATTATGGTAGACGTTGACACTCTTGCAAAAGAGGCAGGCAACCCCAAGGGGGCCAATATAGTGCTTCTTGGAGCATGTGCCAAGCTGTTGGACATAGAGATCTCCAAATTTGAAGATGGAATAAGACGCATCTTTGCACGCAAAGGAGAGGAGGTTGTTGAATCAAACATCAAAGCCTTCCGTGCAGGAGTAGAGGCCGCAGTTGCACAATAAGCTTTTATACAGCTGCGCGAAAGCGAACATTTTCCAAATTGGCTTTCTTTGGCGTTGGCGTTGGTCTTTTTAGGGTAAAGAGAGGAAAGAGGGGATAGAAAGTATAGAAAGCCAATGCTAAGGCCAAAGCTAAAGCTGATTACATGGCGCAAAACAGGTACTAAATTTGCAAAAAAGGCCTGCCTGTATAGGCAAACCTTTTTCTACATTTTTGAAAAAACTACAAAATACCGTACCGTAAGGGGATTACCATCTATCCTCAGATGATACAGTAAGTTTCTTTCTGCCTCTTCTTCTGCGTGCAGCTAATACACGACGTCCGTTAGGTGTAGACATACGCTCGCGGAAGCCATGTTTGTTTCTGCGCTTGCGCTGTGATGGTTGAAATGTGCGTTTCATATTATGACAATTTATATATTTTCTCTAAATGGAGTGCAAAAGTAAACGTTTTAATCCAAAAATGCAAATAAAACTTCTTAAGAAACTGTTTAAAATATAAAAACAGCTCCTCAAATCATTTATGGATTAGTCTTTGGCTATATAGATAACCTTTTTCTGTTCAAAAAATTCCTCCTCAAACCACTCGCTTATATCCTTTACAAAAAGGTTACGTTCCGGTATCTTATTTTTTTTAAGGGCATTATCCAATTCAAAAGCAAGATCTCCACCTTTTAAATAGATAATTCCTCTACGATATTTGCCCTTTACCCATGGCAGGAAATTCTGCAGGTCTGTAACTGCCCGAGAGACTATGTAATCGAATTCGTTTGGAACTACCTCTGCCCTCATATTCAGAGCCTTAACGTTTTTAAGCCCTAACGAGGTTGCAATCTCCTCTACCACTTTTATCTTCTTCCCCACGGAATCTACAAGGGTAAATCTGCTGTCCGGAAGCATTATTGCTAACGGAATGCCGGGGAAACCTCCTCCGGTGCCAACATCCATTATATTGCAGCCGCTTAATTCAATACCGGCATTCTCTGCAAACTTTAATATTGCTAAAGAGTGAAGTACATGATGCTCGTACAGAAGATCTATGTCCTTTCTGCTTATAACATTTATCTTGTCATTCCACTCTTTATAAAGTGCATACAGGGCCGCTATCTGTTCCCTCTGCTCTGCAGTTACACTAAAATATTTATATATAAGTTCCTCCATTGTCTATTATTTTTCATCTTACTCTTTTATATAACATACAACATATTAAACCCAGTATTTCTCTACATGCCATAATTGGCGTTAGCTTTGGCGTTGGCTTTAGCTTTGGCTAAATAAGTTTATTGTTTATAGTCAGTTTATCAGCTTATAGTTTTAAAGCAAATAGTTTTCTTCTTCACGCTATAAACTATACACTCTCAACAATTAACTTTTATAATGCTGTCTATAAACTATAAACTTTCAACTCTTAACTTTTATAGTGCTGCCTATACACTATAAACTATAAACTTTCAACTAAATTAAGGCCAGTGCCAACTCCTATAAAAGTCTTTCCTCCAAATCTTTCAACTGCTCTCTTGCTCTGCGTATCCTTGTACGTACAGTATTCAGCGGAAGCCCGGTAAGTGTCGCTATCTCATCGTATGCCAACTCCTTAATGAACCGTAACTCCGCAACCTCCCTGTATTTGGGCTCGAGTGATTTTATCCTGCCCATTACCTCAGACAAAGACTGCATGCTTATGTATTCATCCTCAGGCGATTTAGATACACCGTAAAAACCGTGCTCCATATTGACTCTCTGTTTTCTAAGAGCGTCTATTGCGGTGTTTTTTGCAATATTGTACAGCCACGTTGAAAACTTATAAGAGGGTTCATACTTATCTAAGCTGCTGAAAGCTTTAAAAAGAGCTATCTGGGCAATATCTGCGGGGTCATCTGTGTATGAGGCAAGCATCTCCCTAACAAAGATCTCCAACTGCTCTCTATACCTTTCATGCAGAATGGTATAAGCCGTCTGATCTCCATCATTTACGGCACGCTTTACAAGCTCCTCATCTTGTATTTCCGCACAGTATTTTTTCATTGGCAAATCTCTTCCGTTACAAATCTCTTCTGTTACAAGCCTTTTCTGTTGTTAATATGTTCCGTTGTAAATATGATATGTTAATGTGCCTCTAACCAGTTGTTTCCAACACCGGCTTCGGCCACAAGCGGAACGCGTAGCTTTATTACGCTCTCCATCTGCTTGGTTACAAGCTCTTTCAGCTGTTCTATCTCATTTGGAACAACATCAAAAACAAGCTCGTCATGTACCTGCAGGATCATCTTGCTTTTAAGGTTCATCTGCTTCATGCAGCGGTACACATTTATCATTGCCACCTTAATTATATCTGCCGCACTTCCCTGCAGTGGTGCATTTATGGCATTACGCTCATTGTAGCCCCTAACCGTGGCATTACGGGAGTTTATGTCGGGAAGAAAACGTTTACGTCCGTAAATTGTCTCCACAAAGCCATCTTTACGCCCCTTCTCTATCATATTGTCCATATATTCCTTCACCTTAGGGTAGTTGCGGAAGTACTCCTCAATAAGCTCTTTGGAGGCTGTTCTGCTCATTCCAAGCCTCTGAGAAAGTCCAAAAGAAGAGATGCCATAGATTATTCCAAAGTTTGCAACCTTGGCCCTGCTCCGCTGCTCACGTGTAACCTCCTCCTCCGGAACACCAAATACTTTTGCCGCCGTTGCCGTGTGAATATCTTTTCCTTTATTAAAGGCATCCACAAGGTGTGGATCGTTACTCATGTGCGCCATAAGCCGCAACTCTATCTGCGAGTAGTCTGCAGAGAGAATCTTGCCTTCGCTGAACTGCGATACAAATGCTTTCCTTATCTCCTTGCCCCTACTGGTCCTAACCGGAATATTCTGTAGGTTGGGGTTTGTTGAGCTAAGCCGTCCTGTTGCCGTAAGCGCCTGATTGAATGTTGTATGTACTTTACCGTCTTTTGGCGAAATGAGCAATGGAATATTATCTGTATATGATGATATAAGCTTCTTTAACCCGCGGTACTCAAGAATCATATTAACTATTGGGTGGCTTCCTTCCAACTCAGTTAACGTCTTTTCATCTGTACTGTAGTGACCTGTTGAGCTTTTTTTTGCTTTTGGATTGAGTTTTAGTTTCTCGTACAGAAGTTGGGCAACCTGTTTTGGTGATGAGAGGTTAAGAAACATATCATCTGCAATCATGCGAGCATCGTCCTCTATCTTTAGTAACTCATACGTAAGTTCTTTGCTGTATCTTAGCAGATGCTCCGTATCTATCTTAACACCTGTGTATTCCATATCTGCTAATACCGGAATAAGCGGTGCCTCTATGTCTGTGTACAGCTTTGTCTGTCCTGTCTTCTCCAACTCTGCGGCAAGCTGCTTGCGCAGTTCCACCAACAAAGAGACCGATATATGCTGCCTTTCACCCTCTGCCAACGGCTCTATATCTGTGTTAAGGTATGTCTTAAAGAGTATCTCCTCCTTATGAGCTCTTTCGGGTTGCAGTACATAATGCATAAGCTCTATGTCATATAATCGTCCGCACAACTCCATGCCGTTATCTCTTAATGTCTTTATGTAATCCTTAATATTATATCCTGTCTTTGCAATCTTATCATCTGCAAGCAAATGTTCTGCATCTTTATACTGCTGCACCTTTGTATATTTGCCGGAAGTTCCAAGATATAGTACAGAATCATAAATCCTTAACGCAACCTCCCCCTCTGCAGCGGCAACCATGGCAAGCTCTCTATAAGATACCTCGGCAACATTCATCACAGAAACAGGTTCTTTTACACCACTTGAACTCTCAGCAGAACCGAAAGAGCTGAACAGATCCGGTTCTGTAAAGGCCGCCGTCTCCTTTTTCTCGTTGCTGCCACCATCCTTCCCCCCCATATCCACAAACTTCCTGAGAGAATTAAACTCATAATCCGCAATTATCTCGTTTAGTTTGTCATAATCAGGATACCTGTATTTAATTGAATCCAACGACACAGGTAGATCTATATCTGTCTTTATTGTTACAAGGAACTTGCTCATCTGCAAGTGGTCCAACGACTGCTCCACCGCTGTTCTCTGCTTGGGAGACAGCTCGTCCCTGTGCTCTACAATATTATCAACACTGCCAAACTGTGCAATAAGCTTTTTAGCTCCAACCTCCCCTATACCCTTGATTCCCGGCACATTATCAGAAGCGTCTCCGCAAATTGTAAGAATATCTATAACCTGTTTGGTGTTCTCAATACTATACTGCTCGCATACCTCCTTTGGCCCCACCACCTGTGGTTCCTCCCCTTTTCCTAACTTATACTGCATAACATTGGCAGATATAAGTTGGCCGTAGTCTTTGTCGGGAGTAACCATAAAAATCTCATTATCACTATTATCCCACTGTGTTGCCATTGAACCTATCACATCATCCGCCTCATATCCGGGCATCATCACCACAGGTATGTTAAGCGCCTTTAGAATCTCCTGCAACGGCTCAAGCGCAGCCTTAACAAGCTCCGGCGCAGCACTTCTGTTAGCCTTATACTCCTCGTAAGCATCATGTCTGAAGGTCTTTGCAGGGGGATCAAACGCAACCGCGATATGCGATGGATGCTCCTTGGAGATAATCTCCAGAATCATCTTTGTAAAGCCATACAGAATAGATGTATCAACCCCCTTTGAGTTAATCATTGGTCTGCGCATAAACGCATAATACATTCTGAATATCTGAGAATGGCCATCTATGAGAAATATCCTGTTCATGGGGTATAATTTATTCGTTTATCCATTCCGCGTACGATGTAGCCGTTTCATAAAGTCTTAAACTATAAAGCTTTACATCTGCAGGAAGCCTTCTGCATATACACTCCGCAAAATATGTTATAAGATTCTCGCATGTTGGCTGAAAGTCCACAACCACAACATTTCCGTACTGTTCAGACAGTTCAGACGCTCCCGGAGAATCGCTCCTTAAGACCAAAGCATGGTCAAAATGCCTTAGAATCTCCTCATTCACAATTGCTTTAAGATCCTTAAAATCTATAATCATCCCATACTTGTGAGAACTCTTGTCCTGTTCCGGCAGCCCCTCTATTGTTACATATAATATATAAGAGTGTCCGTGAATATGCCTGCATAAGCCATCATAATTGGGAAGCGCATGTGCCCCTTCAAACCTAAACTCCTTTGTTAATCTTAATTTCCCTTTCATATATGATTATGATTAATTTGCTTCCCGACAAAAATTGTCTAAGAAATAATTATTGTTGGCAAAGATATGAATAAAAAAGGAAAACAGATTGTTACCTGTTTTTCCAATTAGCATTATTTGATAAATTTTTTATTTAAAAAGATTATATTTTTTTGTTTTTAATTAATAATTATTATTTTTGTATTTAGAATTTAAACGATTTATAATTAAAGAACATTATGTCAGTAAATATTAGCGACTTCCTTTCAAAAAGCGCCAAGGCAATGAAGCCTTCACCTATCAGAGCACTCTTAAACGTAGTTAACCAACCCGGGATCATCTCCTTTGCAGGCGGTTTTCCCAATCCACAGACTTTCCCTATTGAAGACCTTAAGAGGATAATGATAGAGGTGCTTGAGGAACAGGGAGCTAAGGCGTTACAGTATGGCGGTACAGATGGAAACAAAGAGCTACGTGAAGAGATTGCTAAGATTTACATCAAGCAGGGTCTTGATATAGACAGAGACAATATTATCATAACAACCGCTTCGCAGCAGGCAATTGACCTAACAGCCAGAATATTCTTAGATCCTGGTGATACTGTTCTTTGCGGATTGCCATCTTACCTTGGCGCATTACAGGCATTCACAGCCGCTCAGGCAGATATTGTTGGCGTTGAGGCAGATGAGGAACTCGAGGCCGTTGTAAGGGCTATGATGGCTGTTGGCAAAAAGCCTAAATTCATCTACGCCATACCGGATTTCCAGAACCCTACAGGTGTAACAATGACTGTACCTCAGAGAGAGTATATAGTAAAAGTTGCAAGAAAATATGACCTTATCATAGTAGAGGATTCCCCTTACAGAGAGATTAGATTTGAGGGTGAGCACCAGCCTCTTATCTCATCTATGGCTCCGGAGAGGACAATTCTATTGGGAACATTCTCAAAGACATTTGTTCCTGGATTCCGTCTTGGTTGGGTAGTAGCTCCTAAAGATTTCGTTTACAGATACAATTTGGCCAAGCAGTCGTCTGACCTCTGCTCTCCTGTATTTGATCAGGCAGTTGCAGCAAAATATCTGCAGAGTGGTGCTTTTGAGACCAATCTTAAAAAGACCGTTGAGCTTTACAGACACAAGAGAGACGTTATGTTAGAGGCTCTTGAGAAGGAGATGCCGGAGGGTGTTACATGGACAAAACCAGATGGAGGTCTGTTCCTACTTATGACACTTCCTCACGTATACGACACAAAAGTATTGTTCGACTACGCTATAAAGAAGAATGTAGCATTTGTAATTGGTGAGGCATTCTTCTGTGACGGTACAGGTCAGAATACATTGCGTATGAACTTCTCATTTATGGATGATGACAGCATAAGAGAGGGTGTGAAGAGGTTGGCAGCTGCAATAAGAGATCTGTTCGCAGAAGCCAAATAAAAAGCTGTAATACAATAATATTAAGTAACATAAAAAAATTAGTTTCCTCAGATTAAGATAATATTTTCGAAAAGAGATATAGACCTAAAAGATTCCTTAAGATGATGCAGTTTTTGAAGGTTACTAACAGCTTACTAATATTAGAAACATGAATAATGTTCCCCATAGGTAAATATTATAGTTAAAATTCCAATTAGTTCCAACGGAAGAGCTCGGGATCCCACCTCCCGGGCTCTTCTTAATTTATGGCGTTGGCGTTGGCTAATTTAGGGTGAGGAGAGGATAGAGAGGATAAAGCCAAAGCTATATTTTTCAATTCAAATATATTGTTCTTGAAAAAACTATTAAATTTGCCGCCGATTAGATGTATATAAACACATTATAGTTATGAGAAAGAATATTGTAGCGGGAAACTGGAAGATGAACAAAACAGTTTCCGAGGGCGTTGAATTGGCAAAAGAGCTTACAACCCTTTTATCCGAAGTTCCATCTGACGTAAAACTTATCATTGCTCCACCATTCACCAACCTTGTACCTGTAAAAGATGTTATAAGCAAAACCGTTATAGGACTTTCAGCACAGAACTGTGCAGATCATGAGAGCGGTGCATACACAGGAGAGGTTTCCGCAAAAATGGTTGCATCAACAGGTGCAGAATATGTTATTCTTGGACATTCCGAAAGAAGAGAGTACTATCACGAGACCGGAGAGATTCTAAAAGAAAAGATATCATTAGCATTGGAGAACGGCCTCTCTCCTATCTTCTGTGTTGGCGAAAACCTTGAACAGAGAGAGAAGGGAGACCACTTTAAAGTTGTTGAGCAGGAGATTAAAGAGGTACTTTATACCCTAACTCCGGAGCAGATGAAAAACGTTATCGTTGCTTACGAACCAATATGGGCAATAGGCACAGGCAAAACAGCAACTAATGCACAGGCAGAGGAGATTCATGCCCATATAAGAAAAGTCTTGGCAGAAAAGTTTGGGGAGCTTGCAGATGAGATATCTATTCTTTATGGCGGAAGCTGCAAACCTTCAAATGCAAAAGAGTTGTTCGCACAGCCAAACATTGATGGCGGTCTTATTGGGGGCGCATCATTAAAGGCTGCAGATTTTGTAGCAATAGCAAAGAGTTTCTAAATTATTAGCGTTAGCTTTGGCTTTGGCTTTTTGAGGATAGAGAGGATAGAGAGTAATTAGAAACAGTTACGAACGACTTGTCAATCAACGGAAGAGCGGTTGCCAAAACTGCCTATACACTATAAACTCAATTATGGCTAACGCTAACGCCAAAGCCAACGCATAAAGTTACCATGAACTATATAGAGGTAAAAATAGGCATAAAGCCATTCACAGAGGAACATGCAGAGATAATAGAAGCAATGCTCTGTGACCTGCCGTTTGAGAGTTTCATGTCTGAGGAGCCATATCTGTACTGCTACATAAAGCAGGAGGAGTATGATGAGCGAAAAGTTAAGGTTATACTCAGTTTCTTTAACAATAACCCCGATCTCAAAATAGACATATCACACAGGCTCATAATGGAGCAGAACTGGAACAAAGAGTGGGAGAAGAATTTCACACCAATATTAATGGGCAATCTTGTTGCAATAAAGGCCCCATTCCATAAAGATGTCCCAAAAGCAAAATACAACATAAAGATTGAGCCTCGCATGGCTTTCGGCACCGGACACCACTCCACAACATTACTAATGATAAGCGCAATATGTATGTTTGCGGGGGAGGATGAGACCCAACTGCCAATTGGGCTAAAAAAATCCTTCTATAACGGATTCAATCTGCCATATACAGATGCACATACCGGAAAGCAGATAAACAGCATAAGAAATTCATCTGTTACAGATATGGGAACCGGGACAGGCATTCTTGCCCTTCTTTGTGCCAAACTAAAGGCAAAGAGACCTGTTATTGCAATAGACATAGACCTTAATGCCGTAAATTCCGCTCTTACAAATGCATGGTTGAACAGGCTCAACAATGCATTGGAGGTTATGTGCGGAGATTCATCTCTTATAGAGGGGAGAATTTTCGATTATATTTTTGCCAATATAAACAGAAATATACTTTTGGAAGATCTTCCTGTTTACTCAAGCGTGTTAAGGGACGGAGGTATAGTAACATTAAGCGGTTTTTACACGCAAGACATTGATACTCTTGTCAAAGCAGCCAAGCCCCTTAACCTTGAGATGATCTGCAAAATGGAATTGGATGGTTGGGCTGCAATAATGCTCAAAAAAAAATAATTTTTTAAGGCATTATATTTGGATTTTGTAAAATAATTCCTACCTTTGCAATCCCAAACAACGCGGGCGTGGCGTAATTGGTAGCCGCGCTAGACTTAGGATCTAGTGCCTCACGGCGTGGGGGTTCGAGTCCCTTCGCCCGCACAAGGGAAAGAGGCTGACCCAAAAGGTCAGCTTCTTGCGTTTATAAGGATAGTATCTGAATGTGATGATAGGTATTGCAGAGGACACCA
>UQWT01000008.1 GCA_900544815.1 uncultured Bacteroidales bacterium
CCTAACAGTCCTTCAACAGACACCGTTTCTTATAAGCTGCTTTCGGCAACCGCTCTTCCGTTGATTGACAGGTCGTTTACAACTGTTTCTAATTACTCTCTCTACTCTAAAACCTGCCAACGCCAATGCTTACAAAGGAAGCTCAACATTTGTTTCAAACACAAGAGTAGCCGGGCCGGTAAGCCATACATCTGTAAAGATCTTCTCCTGTTCATTCCACACGGCATCTACAGAAAGTCTGTCGCCAAGTGCCTTAACGTTGCAGTGTAAAACAGCAACACTCTTGCCCTGTTTAAGCATCTGAGGCCTGTTGAACCTCATAAATGTGCATAATGCAGAAGCAGTTATACCTGTACCGCAGGCATATGTCTCCGCCTCTACGCCACGTTCGAATGTCCTTACTGATATCTCATTATTATATAGTGGAACCGTCATACCGCTCAGCACTGTCTCCCCCGTGCCGTAGCCGCCAAACTCAACAAAATTCACATTTGTTCCCCCCTTAAAATCTTTGTGATGCCTCCAGAAATAGCCCCTTTCTGCAACCGGATAATCAGCAACTCTGCCAACAAACTCTACATAGTGAGGTGAACCTGTATTCAAAAAATAGGCGCTTTCAGAATATGGTTCAAATCCCTTTATATCTATCATTTTTAGTTTTACTATCTTCCTAAATCCTTCTCTCTTGAGAATGTTTGCCTCGTGAACACCATCTATTGCAATGAATTTAAAATTCTTTATTCCGCAATGGTCTGCAAAAGCAACTAAACATCTGCCACCATTACCGCACATGGTTCCCTCAGGACCGTCCGAATTAAAATATCTCATCGAGAAATCGTAGCCATCCGCCTTGTCAAGCAGCATAAGCCCGTCGCTGCCAATTCCAAAACGTCTGTCACACAGCCATCTTACCTGCTCTGTTGTCAACTCTATATTGCCCTTTCTGTTATCAATTATAACAAAATCATTTCCGGCACCCTGATATTTGTAAACATGAAGTTCCATTTGTAAATGTTTTATGTTAAAACCTATTTTTATAATTCTTAAAAATTAATTTTGAAATCTCATCCAACTTGGAGACCTTGCTTTTAACGCCTACATAACGCATTATATTCATTGATCATAGTCTTGGCCACCCTTGCAGATGTGCCCCCACCGCCAAGCATCTCCGTTACCTTATTGTAGTCCGCCATCATTGCGTCTCGAGCGCCATCATCCCACAGCAATCTATTAAGTTCGCAGGCAAGATTTTCAGGTGTACACTCGTGCTGGATAAGCTCTTTAAAAATATGCTTGTCTAATATAAGATTAGCAAGACTTATATAGTTGAGTTTAACCAAATGTTTTGCTATTTGGTACGATATTTCATTTCCGCCATACCCAACAACCTGAGGTATTTTAAAGAGAGCTGTCTCAAGACTTGCTGTCCCCGATGAGATAATTGCTGCATCTGCATAGGAGAGAACAGAGTAGGTAGCATTCTCCACAAGAGTAAAACTGCCATTAGGCAATTTGCCTTTTTTTTCTATATTCTTCCCGATAATTTCTTCATAGAATGAGCGTTCTGTTGATGGTGCGCATGCTAACGCAAACTGTACCTGTTCTCCATGATTTTGCCGATCCGAACAGAATAGCCTTATGGCATCCAACATCCTTGGCAGAAGATAACTTATCTCATTACGCCTGCTGCCGCTGAGGAGCGCCACAAGTTTTTTGTCGGGAAGCAGATTGTTATTCTTATAGAATTCCTCTTTATAACTGCCACCTTTTTCCGCTATCTCGCTTTTAAAGGCCTGAATGCTGTCTACCAACGGATTACCGTTGTATATTGCATCTATTCCATGTTTTTTAAAGTACTCTATCTCAAAAGGGAATATGATGAAAAGCCTGTCTACATATCTCTTAAGCAGCTTTATTCTGCTCTCTTTCCAAGCCCAGACTTTTGGTGCAATGTAGTAGAACACAGGTATATTGTGAGCCTTTGCAAATTTTGCCATCTTAAGATTGAAGCCGGGGTAATCTATGAGAATAAGCAGATCAGGCCGGTTCTCAAGAAGGTCTTTTTCGCACAGGGCAAAATTGCGACTTATCTTTCTAAGGTTTGCAAGTACCTCTACAAACCCCATTACCGCACTATCTTTGTAATGCTTTACCAGCACTCCTCCGGCTTTTTGCATTAGATCTCCACCCCAGCATCTTATCTCTGCCGAGCCATCTACCTCCTTTATCCCCTTTATAAGATTTGATCCGTGAAGATCCCCGGAAGCCTCTCCGGCTATTATATAATACCTCATATCCCTTTACAAATTCCAATCACGAGACATCCTTTCCATCTCATTATAATCTGTTGTGTCTACTTTGTGCGGTACAATAGATATATATCCGTTCTGCACCACATGATGATCACCATAGCGGGATGTTTCCGTGTCTAAAAACTCCCCTGCCATCCAGTAATATGGCTTGCCGTGCGGGTCTATCCTCCTTTCATATTCATTTATCCACATCCCTTTGCCTTGGCTTGCAAAATGGATCCCCTTTATCTCTTCTGCCGGCATATTGGGAAAATTCACATTAAAGTAAACACCCTCGCATGGCGGATATTGAATGAATTTTGAAATTATTGTTTCAAGGTAGTATTCAACCGGAGAGAAGTCTGCATTAGGATTATGGGTATTAATTGAAAGTCCTATAGATGGTACTCCATAGACGGTAGCCTCCGCTGCTGCCCCTAATGTGCCGGAATAGAGCGATGCTATTGATGCATTTGAACCGTGGTTTATTCCCGACACAAGGATATCGGGCTTATTATCTCTGCTGAAAACTGTGTTCATTGCCATTTTGATACAGTCGGCAGGTGTACCTGTCAGTGTGTATGTATCTATGCTGTTTCCATTGAGACCTGCTTTTCTCTCCAGGTATTCCAATCGTAACGGCCGATCCAATGTAAGGGAACTGCTTTTCCCGGATTGCGGCTCATACGGAGCAATCACTGTAACATCTCCATAGGCAGAAATAAGATCTTTTAGTACATTTATCCCTTTAGCGCGGTATCCATCGTCATTTGTGACAAGAATTTTAAGTTTTTTATTAAGCATTATTGAACTAATAATATTTAATCCGGTTATTAAGATGTTTTGGCAGAAACACAAAATAACCCCTTATGTTAAGCGATCGTAAAGATAGCAATAATTAAGAAGCTGCTTAAATTTTTCTCATGTATTTAAAGATACTTGTTTTTTTGCTGACTTTTTGGCAATCATAAAAGAACTTAACAAAAAATTTAACAGCATCTAAAACAAAATATGTACATTTGCACGATTTTTGATGATTTAAAAGGGCTTAAAAAAGGATTTTTTACATTTTAAATATTTTAAAATAATGAGTAAAATTAAAGTTGGTATCAACGGTTTTGGCCGTATCGGTCGTTTGGTTTTCAGAGCCGCACAGAAAAGAGATGATATTCAGGTAGTTGCAATTAATGACCTTATAGATGTTGAATACATGGCTTACATGCTTAAATACGATACAATGCATGGAAGATTCGACGGAACTGTTGAAGTTAAGGATGGCAAATTGGTTGTAAACGGAAATGAAATTAGAGTTACAGCTGAGAAGAACCCTGCAGATATTAATTGGGGAGCAGTTGGAGCAGAGTATGTTGTTGAGTCTACAGGTTTGTTCCTAACCAAAGAGAAAGCAGAAGCACATCTTAAAGCCGGTGCCAAGAGGGTTGTAATGTCTGCCCCTTCAAAAGATGATACACCTATGTTCGTATGCGGTGTTAACCACACTACCTACAAAGGTCAAACTATAGTTTCAAACGCTTCTTGTACTACAAACTGCTTAGCTCCGTTAGCTAAGGTTATTAATGACAAGTTTGGTATTGCAGATGGTTTGATGACAACAGTTCATGCAACAACAGCTACACAGAAAACCGTAGACGGCCCTTCAATGAAAGACTGGAGAGGCGGCCGTGCAGCAGCAGGCAACATTATTCCTTCAAGCACAGGTGCAGCTAAGGCTGTTGGAAAAGTTATCCCTGAGTTGCTTGGCAAACTTACAGGTATGTCTTTCCGTGTTCCTACATTGGATGTTTCTGTTGTTGACCTTACAGTTAACTTAAAGACTCCTGCTACATACGATGAGATTTGTGCAGAGGTTAAACGTGCTTCAGAGAATGAGTTGAAGGGTATTCTTGGCTATACAGAGGATGCTGTTGTTTCTTCTGATTTCCTTAGTGATTCAAGAACATCTATCTTTGATGCAAAAGCAGGTATTCAGTTGACTCCTACATTTGTTAAATTGGTTTCATGGTATGACAACGAGTGGGGTTATTCAAACAAGGTTCTTGATTTGATTAAACACATGTCTACCGTTAAGTAATATTGTTGATTTATTGTTTACCTAAAAGTAAAGGACAGTCATAATCGGCTGTCCTTTTATTGTAATTATCTTAGTCTTACCTCGTTTCTTTCACTTTTTTTGATTTTTTTATAGTTAGATATTACATGTTCTGTCAGAACCATGGTGTCGCAGTTAAGCAGCTCGGCGATGACGCATTTGATTTCCAACTTTGATGTCGTCTTACGACTCACACGTGAGTACAGCTGTCTGAAAACCGAGTAGATGATACCTCGCCAATTGATGTTGCCATCGTTCAGGAAACGATAGAACATATCCTTGTGGCAGACAAACATCCGGCTCAGTGATGAGGTGGAATAATCGGCTGCATTCTTTACTGAAAAGAAAGGAAAGAGTAGCAGAAGCTGCAACACCTGAAGACAGGTGAATTTGCAGTTCTGATTCTTAACGGAACCAATGACTTTACTCTGTATCCTTATCTTGTTCATTATAGTTGATATGCCGTTTACTGCCTTACCGGCGTCATTATTTGCAAAGAACCCTTGGAGTTCACCGTTTTTTATTTACCTTCTTCCTTTTTTTTATACATTTGCCAAAATTTATCGGGAAGAAAATGGGAATAAAGAAAAAAATATCTTTGGGCTTTGTGGTGATTGGTGTTATATTGTTGTTGTCCAGTGTTATAGCGATATACGAGTTTGTAAGCATGAGAAGGTCTGTTTACAGCATTATGACAGACAATATTGCCGGCATAAACTCTTCGCGTATTCTGCTTGAGGTAGCGGATGAGTACAACTTTACCCTTGTCAAAAGCATGGGAGTTGATACTGTTCCTGCTATTCCGGATGTTAAGAAGGATGTAAGGTTTCCGCAATATCTTGCTCAGGTGAAGGCAAAGTTTACAACAGACTCCGAGAGGCAGATGGCAGATTCTGTGTTGCTTGCGTACACGGCGTATATTCATGTTATAAAGGATGCCGCATATATTTGGCAAGGGGATTATATGGCCAGGCGCGGTTGGTACTTTAACAATCTGTACCCCAAATATATGACTCTTAGAGATTATATAGGTAAACTCACATTCATTACACAGAAAGCATTGTCCGATAACTCTGAATATCTTACAGACAGTTTTTACAGGAGTATAATGCCGGGGGTTGTTGCCGTGTCAACCGGAATGATACTTATATTTTTGTTCAATTACTTTATAAATCTGTATTTTATATCTCCATTGATTAAAATATCAAAGGGAATTAAAGATTTTCTGCTTTATAGGAAAACTTATAACTATACAGACATTGGGGATGATGATCTTAGGGAACTGAGCCAGAATGTAAAGGATCTTATAGAGGCAAACAGAGAGCTTTCAAAGTCTAAACAGGAGAGTAGGGAATGAATCTAAGTGTCATAGCAAGAAATATTGGTATTGCATTGGTATTTAATGCGATATTTATGTTCTTTGGAGTAATCACATCTGTGATTTATGATTTTGATTCCTCTTTCTCGCCTCTGCTGCTGAGTTGTGTTATAACTGCGACTGTTGGATTTTTTCCGCTGATCTTTGTAAATAACAAGCAGGATATAAACCTTAAGGAGGGATTTACAATTGTTGTACTGGCATGGGTGTTGTCTTGCCTGTTCGGGATGTTGCCATACGTGCTTTGGGGAGGGGAGTTCTCCCTTATAAATGCCTGGTTTGAAAGTGTATCCGGGTTTACAACCACAGGTTCTACCATACTTAATGATATTGAGGCACTTCCTCACGGACTTCTTTTCTGGCGTTCTTCAACGCATTTTATAGGCGGTTTGGGAGTAGTGGTATTTATGCTTTTGATACTGCCAAGTGCCAGTACCTTTAGAATGCGGCTCAGCAAGATGGAGATTTCTGCCCTGTCAAAGGAGAACTATCAGTTTAAAACAAAACGAACGGTAAAGGTTATAGGATTTGTTTATATTGGAATGTGTGTAGCGGAGATAGTATCTCTGATGATTGCCGGAATGGATTTTTTTGATGCTCTCAACCACTCCTTTTCTACTGTTTCAACAGGAGGGTTCAGCACTAGGAACAACTCTATTGCGGCATTTGATTCTGTTGCAATAGAGATTGTAATTACAGTTTTCATGCTGCTTGGCGGACTGCATTTTGGTCTGCTCTACTCGAGTGTTGCAACATGCTCCTTTAAGATATTCAAATCGCCTATCATAAGGTATTATCTTGTGACTGTATTTGTCTCCATAGTGTTGGTATGCATAAACATTAAAGCTAATGGATACGCAGACGGTTGGTTAGATGCAATAAGACATGGTTCTTTTCAAGTAATTTCAATAGCCTCCACCACAGGTTTTGCAACAACAGATACATCTGTGTGGCCGCATGCCTCTATACTTGTACTAATCTTTATGTCTCTGCAATGTGCATGCTCCGGATCTACAACCGGTGGTATAAAGGCAGACAGAATATATATATGGTGGCAGTCTGTAAAAAGGGAGGTGCAGAGAAAGCTCCATCCTCAAGCTGTTTTACCTGTAAAGGTTGGTTCTACCATAGTTGAGCCATATATGGTTGCGGATGTGAACCTCTATATTGTATTGTACCTCTTTATAATATTAGTGGTAAGCATACTTCTGTCTATGATGGGAGTTGATTTTATAGATTCGTTTACAGGTTCTGTTGCAAGTATGGGTAATGTAGGCCCCGGTTTTGGATCAATAGGATCATTGGGAAATTTCTCTGAAATACCTGTAATGGGGCGTCTGCTTTTCACATTTGAAATGTTGCTTGGCCGTCTGGAAATATATTCTTTGATCATAATATTCATGATAGCGAAATGGCGTTAAGCGAGTTTTATTATAAGCGACTGTTGGAGAAGTTTAAATTTGAGCCTACAAATGGACAAAAGGAGCTATTTGAGGCTCTATCCGGTTTTATGGATGATGGAAATATCTCCAAACTGCTATTGGTAACAGGCTTTGCCGGTACCGGAAAAACATCTGCTCTCAATGCCTTTATAAGCCTGCTCAAGCAGTACAGAATGCGTTACGTGCTTTTAGCGCCAACCGGAAGGGCAGCTAAGGTATTGGCAAACTATACTGGTGCACAAGCCCAAACAATACACAAACAGATATACAGACAAAAATCATTGGATGAAGCCGGAGGCAGTTTCTCCCTTGATTACAACAAATTTACCAACACTGTTTTCATTGTGGATGAAGCATCGCTTATAGCCCCCGGGGATGCAATGGGTACATCTATTTTCGGGAGCGGCAATCTGTTGGATGATCTTATAAATTATGTTACCGGCAACACCGGCAATAGACTCATTCTTCTTGGCGATCCGGCACAGTTGCCGCCAATAGGCTATGATCATTCACCTGCTTTAGAGGAATCTTATGTAGCCTCTTATATGCCTCTTTACAAGCACATTCATTTAACAGAGGTTGTTAGGCAGGCACAGCAGAGCGGTATCCTTTATAATGCAACGTTAATTAGAGGGCTGATAGAGGGTAACGATACGGTGTCAGACTGGCATTTCCAAACAGATGAATTTTCAGATATAGAAAAGATTAGCGGAGGGGATCTTATACAGGCGCTATCAGACGCCATAGACAAATACGGAACAGAGGAGGTTGTTGTACTATGCAGATCTAATAAAAGAGCAAACAGATATAATGCAGGTATAAGAGAGAGAATACTTTACAAGGATGAGACGCTCTGCCTCGACGACAGGCTTATGGTGGTAAAGAACTGCTATAAGTTTGCCGATGCACTTAAAGATGACATAGATTTTATAGCAAACGGGGATGTTGCAGTGTTGCAGCGTGTGTGGGAGCATGAGGAGAGATACGGGCTGCACTTTGCAAGTGCAGAGCTTGCTTTTCCGGATTATAACAACATAGAGATAAGATGCAAGATTGTATTGGATACACTCTCATCTGAATCACCGTCATTAAACAGTGAGCAGCAGAAAATCCTCTTTACAGGTGTATACGAAGATTATTCATCTATATCTACAAAAAAGGAACGTCTTAA
Organism: uncultured Bacteroidales bacterium; assembly: GCA_900544815.1. GTDB lineage: Bacteria > Bacteroidota > Bacteroidia > Bacteroidales > UBA932 > Egerieousia. The sequence continues at coordinate 8,393 of UQWT01000008.1, forward strand.
AGCTGTGAGAGAGGATCCATATTATAATGCTCTGCAGGTAAAATATGCAATGGCCATAACAGGGCACAAGTCGCAAGGCGGTCAATGGAAATGTGTCTTTATAGACAACAACTTATGGTCCGATAACATCTCCTTGGATGACCTTAAATGGCTTTATACTGCTTTGACCCGAGGCATAGAGAAGGTATATCTTGTTAACTTTAAATCTGTCTAAACACTATAAACTTAATTAAGTCCAATGCCAACGCTTATTTATTGTGTTTTTAAATGCAATCTAAAAATGTTAACTTTGTATGTTTAGTAAGCGTAAAAAAATAAGTTGGTAAAGATTTAGCAGTATTTTTGAGAAAAGAAATATAGACCGAAAAGACAATTAAAGATTACCAAGTTATTTTTTTAAGATTACTTAGAATTGTAATTAAATAAAATGAATAATGAGACATAACAGGCTTATTTTAATCACATTGGCTCTTCTGTTGGCAGGCAGCTACACAGCGACAGCGCAGAATACCGCAGACAAGAAAAATTTTACACAAGAACAGTTGGTTTATGGCATTCCAAAAGATGTTATAAAGCCAATGCCAATCGTTATCAGATGGGAAGACAGGGATAATTACATAGTTATGCTTCCCGACAGAAAATCTTTTGAAAAGGTTGATGTGAAGACAGGAAAACGGGTTGCCGTTTCGGCAGATGAGGCAATGCCTCAAAAGTTTGAAAACGAAACCAACCCTTTAATGGAGAATAGTGAACTTGTAAATGTAACACTCTCTCCGGATGGAACTAAAGCTGCATACACAAAGGCAGACAACAACCTTTACAGCTACGATTTCGCAACATCAAAAGAGACCAAGCTAACCACAGACGGTACAAATGTGCTTATGAACGGATATGCTTCATGGGTATATTTTGAGGAGATTTTAGGCCGTCCATCAAAGTATAAAGCATTCTGGTGGTCACCGGACAGCAAACTTATAGCATATTATAAATTTGATGACAGCAAAGTGCCTATGTTTCCAATATACAACTCAAAAGGAAAACATGGTACCCTTACCGAAACACATTATCCAAAGGCAGGCGATCCTAATCCCGAGGTTAAGATTGGTTTTGTGAACGCCAATGGCGGCGAAACCGTTTGGGCAGATTTCAATGAGAAAGATGACCAATATTTTGGCATACCGTTCTGGAATGCAGACGGTAACAGGTTTATTGTTCCATGGATGCCAAGAGACCAGAATAACCTTAAACTTTATGCTGTTAATCCTTTAGACGGAAGCAAATCCTTTATCTATAACGAGGAGCAGAAGACTTGGATAGATTGGCCGGAGGATATGCAGTTCACCGCAGATGGTTTCTATATGATAAGAGACTTTGATCTTTGGGAGCAGATCTATTTCCAATCATTTGACGGCAAGAGGTTGGAGAAGATAACAGATGGCAACAATTGGGGTATAAACTTCATTAAAGTAGACCAAAAAGAGGGCGCAATATATTTTACTGCAAGGAGAGAGGCTTCTGACAGAGTGGATTTTTACAGAGTAAATCTTAAAACCAAACAGATCCGGAGGCTCACAACAGGAGAGTATAATTATCAGGCTGTTAATTTGTCTCCCGACAACAAGCATTTTACAGCTGTAAGGTCTAACTCCCATACCCCTAACCAGCTTGTTCTGTTTACTGTCGGGAAGAAAAACAGTACAGAAAAAATTATATTTGACAGCAAAGGGGAGCAGTTTGACAATTATAAGGTTGCCATTCCTCAGATGAAATATATAATGGTAGACGGCTACAGGCTTCCTGCACAGATTGTATATCCTGTTGATATGGATTCTACCAAGAGGTACCCTGTTATAATAAGTATGTATGGTGGCCCTAACCACGGAACGGTTATGGATACATGGGTGTCGCTTGCACGTAACCAATGGTGGGCTAACGAAGGTGTTATTCAGATTAACATAGACCACAGGGCCAGCGGACATGCGGGCAAAAAGGGACTTAACGAGATTCACAGGAACCTTTTAAGAACCGAACTTCATGATTATATAGAGTGGGTTAAGTGGCTCAGGAGCAAACCTTACGTTAACCCGGATAAGGTTGCAATCACTGGTTTCTCTTACGGTGGAAGTATGACAATGATAGCCGTAACGGAGGGTAGCGAGTACTTTAAGTATGGAATTGCCGGTGGTGGTGTTTATGATTACGGTTTGTATGACACTCACTACACAGAGCGATATATGGATACCCCTCAGCAGAACCCAAATGGTTACGCTTATACCAATACCGCATCAAAGATTGCAGGCTATAAGGGAGACAGAAGCAATTATGTGCTTATAACTCACGGCACAAGTGATGATAATGTTCACATGCAGAATACCATGCAGCTTATAGATGCTCTGCAGAATGCCGGCAAGCAGTTTGATCTTATGCTTTATCCCGGTGAGTATCACGGCTACCGTGGTCCTAAGAGCAGGTTCTCAACAGTAAGTGACTACAACTTCTGGTATAGGCATCTTCTTGAGAGGGAGACTCCTGAGATATTGATTAAAGCTTACGGTGCAAGGTAACAGATGTTTTTTATTACAGGCTCCTGATTGCTTTTATTGCATTTTGGAGCCTGTTTCATTTTTGCGTATCATCTTTTCAATATTAACAATCTCCATTGTGAGTCTGATAGCCGTTCACTACCGTTCTCCCTCACAATGAAAATCTTTGATATATCAACTTGGACGAATTAAGTAATCTTAAAAAAATAACTTGTTAATCTTTAATTGTCTTTTCGGTCTATATTTCTTTTCTCATCAGTCATGTGCCACCGGCACACTCCATCTTCAAAAAGACATCTATCCTCAAAAATACTGCTAAATCTTTACCAACTTATTTTTAATGCTTACTTATTTCAAAGATTTTCATGTTCGGTTACATATTCTATAATTTTTATTTTTTAGTGGTATATTTTTTCCGCTTTCTATGTATTAAATCCACTGAACTTTAAAATCTCGCATGATATTTAAATAATTTAGTGATAATCTTCTAATGATTGATGCGTTTACTAATCCTGTATCCGATATACAGGATACTCGCTGCCAGGTTTGAACCATCTGTTTTAGGAAAGCAGTACAGGCCTGCCATATGAGTATTCGAGCATTGAGCAAACAATAAGTTCTGTTGTATTGAATGATTTAACTTAGTGGATAAATAATTTGTAAAAGTAATTTAGAAATTCGATATAAGATAAAATCGCAATATGTTGTGATTTTTTGTATGGCGAGACTGATTTTGAGGACAGATTGTTATCAAATCTCAGTATATTGGGATTTGTTATGATAGGATTTTATTGCTTATCCTTTTGCTGTTGGTACAAGAATGAGAATAGTAAAGGGCTTGTTTTCTTGGCGTTTGAAGTGATTATTATGGATTGCTCTCAGTTTTCCATCTTATAGTATATGGTAAATCTATGTGATTTTTCGTGGAAATCTATTGTTTTTGGCACATTTCCACGACTTATCAATATTTTTTTTGTATATTTGATGTAGTTTGATTAGGATTCTTTGAGTATCAAACCATTAAGAAGAACTTGCATGAGAATGGGCAATGGATAAGAAATTGCAAACTTGTTTTATTACACTATATTCCTCATGCTTTTCAAACAACTCTTTTCTAAGTGCAAAGATACGTTTTTTCTCCAATTATAAGAATCCGTACCCTAAAAACTATCTATGCGATAAAGAAAATGACATAACAGATTCGTAGCCGAGTTCACCAAACCACAGGCAAAGGTAACTCGTGTTCTTTTCGTCCAAGCAAGGTCAAGCCCTGCGGGTGTCGTGGAAAAATCATCCTCGCCCCGTGGGGCTTTCTGTATTTTTCCACACAACCTTGCCTGACGAGAACACGACCTTTTAGAGGCTGTAGTTTGGGAACTCCGGCCCCGAATAGCCGGACTAACAAGAAATATATAATGTTATGTCAAAAGCAAAAGGGTACACACTTGAAACACTCCTACCTCTGAATGTTTCATACGACAGTGATCACGGATTGACGCAGGAAGATGTCGATATGGTCAATTCTCTTGTAGAGGTAATTGAAAGCACTCGTTCAAAGCATACTCCAAAGATTGGAGATAGAGTTGTCTATACGTAGAAAGGCGGAGAATATCATCCTTATGGTTTGATAGAGAAGAAACATGAGGACAAATTCTATGTATGCCTCGACCCGTTTATTCCGTTTGTATGGGAAAGCGATACTGCTATCAAAGTGGATGTCAGCGGTGGACCGTTCTATCACGCAGATGCCGACAAGTTCAAGTTCATCGGCTGGGCTGAAGCTGATTTCAAAGAATGGGGACATTGTGGAGCAACAGCAAACGGAACGGTGAGATTCAAGGCTAAAGTTCCTCTATGGGCTTATTCCGAGCCTAATCCTCTATACGGCGATTTCACTACCAAAGATTGGAAGAAAATCACGTTGCGTAAGCGTAAAGAGGGTAATCTATACGACTCCACACGATAGCAGACCGTGATGTCGGCATCCTTGCTGATGATGCAGTCGTGCTCAACCGACAGAATAGGGAACTTGCTTTTGAGGGTAGCTGCTTTCATTACATTTCTCATGACTTTCTGTTTTTGAGGTTAGGAATAATCAATCGCAAGAATCGCTTGCGGTTGATGATGTAGCGGGGATGGTCCTTTGCAGTCTGTATCTTCATCAAGCCCCACTCGCCATACTAGGCATTCAGGTGGAAGGTAGCCCAGACAAGTACCGAAGCGGAGATGACTCCCAGTGCGATACATATCCATTGGTTCACGCCACCAATAAGACCGACTACGGCTCCCACTGCGTAAATCAACTTGGTACCGGGGTCGAAATACGATGTTACCATGTTGGTAGCCTCGGTGATACCTGCGATACCGTTACCCTGTGCAAATGCACTCACTGTTGCAAGCATAAATGCTGCTGTGAATAATACTTTTTTCTTCATACGTCGAAATGTTTTTTAGTTATACAAAAAGTGATTTCGACTGCGAATATATAGTACTTAATCAATTGATTTTCAAATCGGTCTATACACGTTATAACGTGTCATCAGATGTCATAGTTGGGGTCTTTTGAAGGGTGGATTTTGGGGTGAGAAGAGGGACAAGAAGGCTTGTTTGAAGGATGAAATTTCAACCTTATATTGTCGGGTTAAGCGGGCGAAAACTTCCAAAATCACAAGTTTTTGCCCGCTTAAAGAGCAAAAAGTATAGGTGTAATGAAATAAACAATGGATTCTTTTGTCACTTCGCAATATTTTCATACCTTTGTGGTCGGAAAAATCTGCAATTATTCCGACTTAAAATAGGCTAAAAATCGTATGCAAAAGACTGTGGAACATAAAGTTAGAGCAAAGATAACCTACGCAAGATATGGCGAGGTGTTTTTTGTGTCTACATTCCATCAATTTGATGTGGAATATGTAACCAAACTTCTTGCTCAATTTGAGAAAGAGGGGTTGATTACAAGAATAGCCAAAGGCGTATATGTTAAGGCTAAAAAAACACGATTTGGTGTGGTATACCCTTCTGCTTTTGAACTTGTAACGGAGATTGCCAAGAGAGATAAAGCTAAAATATTTCCAACAGGTGATACAGCCGCCAATAGACTTGGTTTTTCCACACAAGTACCAATGAATGCTTCGTTCCTCACATCAGGTTCTTCAAGAAAATTGAAATTAGGAAATAGAACCGTGACTTTAACACATGGCTCTCCTAAGAAATTCGCTTATAAAGGAAAACTTATGCCTGAATTAGTACAAGCTCTTCGTAGCATTGGAGAGGATAATATAACAGAGAGCGTGGAAAAAAGAGTTGCTCAACTATTATCTGCAACACTTGAAACAGAAACAATTGAACACGATCTGTTATTGGCACCGGTGTGGGTAAGACAGATTATTAAAAGAAACCTCAAAGCGAATACTGACAATGAGTAAATGGATAGACTTTACGATAGATGAACGCAAGGCCATGATACAGGGCGTTGTGGAGGCAAAGAATATTGATGAAGCCGCAGCGGAGAAGGATTGGTGGGTAACAGCCATATTGTACGCCTTGTTCCACACAAAGGCTTCCGAGTATCTACTTTTCAAAGGCGGTACAAGTTTGAGTAAAGGTTGGGATATTATAGACCGTTTCAGTGAGGATATTGATTTGGCTCTTGGTCGTGACTTCTTCTTAAATGAAATGAATTTGTCGTGTGCCAGCTGCACCAGCAACACCCAAATCCACAAGTACAGAGAAAAAGCTCAAGATTATCTTTTCGGTGAATTTAAAGATGACTTAAAAGGACAGCTGGCGAAATTAGGTTTGGATGTGATTGTACTTGCAGAGAATGAAGTTGTTGAAGAAAATGGTGAACTAAAGAAAGTGGATCACGACAAAGATCCATCTGTGATTTTTGTTCAATACCCATCACTCTACAATAGCGATGCTCCCTATGCAATACCGACTGTGAAGATTGAAATCAGTGTCCTTTCTATGTCTGAACCATACGAAATGAAACGCATATCTTCATTGGTTGAACAGGTCTATAAGGATGAAGATATTGATTCTGATATTGTTCAGACCATCAAGACTGTGAGTCCTGCAAGGACATTCTTAGAGAAGACATTTTTGCTTTGTGAGGAATACCAAAAGAAAGAGCCAAGAACATATCGCATGTCTCGCCATTTCTATGATTTGGAAAAGCTATCACATACCGATTATATGGATAAGGCATTAAATGACTCTAATCTTTATTATGACATTGTGGAGCATAGAAAGAAATTCTATCATGTCGGATATGTTGATTATGATAAGGAACTGCCAGCATCCATTATGATTGTTCCAAGTGAAGAACTTGTCCCGAAATATGAGGTGGATTATAATGATATGCGTTCTAGCTTTATCTATGGAGAGGCTTTGGAATTTGTAGATTTGCTTAAATTCCTCGAAACATTGCAGGAGCGATTCCGAAAAGTTCCTCCAAGAGCAACAGCAGAGTAATTATAGCTTAAACAACATAGCAAGGCAAGAATCATAATGCACGAGGCATTACGATACTTGGGCAACAGCTTTCCGTTTGGTTCTACATCACGATACTTATTAAGTATATTTAAGGGAACCTCAAGGAGCTGAACCTCATATTCGACCTTAGTCTTTTTACGGGAGGTCCGTATCCAGAGTGTGCCGTTTTCATCCGTAACCAAATCTTCTTTGGTCAACATACACATATCACCATAAGATATTCCGGTGTAGCAAGAGAAGAGGAACAGGTCACGAATGATATAGAGTCTTGCATTATGCAAGGGTGTTGTCATCATCAGTTCCAATTCCTCTGCCGTGAGATATTTCTGTTTACGCGGTGGGCGTTCAGGTTCATATCCCCAGAATGGATTGAATGTGAGAATACCGTCTGCTACGGCTTCATTGATAATGGTTCTAAAAGAGGTCGTAAGATGGACTATCGTACCAAGAGCTAAATGGCAGTCGGTTCGTAAGTGAAGATCATATTTCTTAATAAACGAACGATCCAATGCCGTAAAGGGAATATCGGTCAGTTTGTACTTCTCATTGAGGAATTTCTCTACATGCATATAGGCATACTTGTAAGCACGAAGAGAACCTGCGACATGGTTCACACCTACACGCTTCTCGAAGTTCTTGATGAAGGTGCGGAAATAACTCATCAAGGTCTGCTGCCCCGAAGCCATACCCAAAAGCAGGCACTTGACATCTTTGGCACTTGCTCCTTCTCGTATTGCCGATTGTTCTTGATAGATATGTAGAGCCGAGGCTCTGATCTCGTCTAACTGACGATTGATTTCGCGTGCTGCGACACTCTTACCTGTAGCACTACCTGAGTGCCATATCGTATGTGGTACCGACAATTTCACACTGAATGCCGCCTCGGAGTACTTGCCGACATTCAACCTTGCCATTACGGGGCAGTTCCCTTTGGCATCCGCTTCGCTCTTTTTGAGGTAGAACGACACCTTTACATCTGCCTGATTCATAACTCATTTCTTTGGTTGCAAAAATAAATTTTACAGAGTTAATGAATGGCATGTAGAACATAGCGGAACAAGGCAACAAGTACTTGACAACTAATCTCATTCCCGTATTTTTCTTCCAACGAGAAAAAATGATTGCCTTTGCTAGTGCAATGATAGAAAAAACAAGCGTTCTTTGTGGCTGTTGTAGGGTATGTGCAAGAGATTAAAGATGCTGTTTCTACCAACTTTCCCTTCCATAAAAAGGCAACGGATAGGTAGCATTTCTTTCTCTAATACCCACCATATACGGCTCCTTCTGCCGAAATTAACAATATGGTGAGGTAACACAAAAATGGTATATGTACCAACCACTTATCAAATTTCACCCTCATCCTGCCATTATTACGCAAGTTCTTTGTATCTTCGTCAAACCAATTGATACAGTAAAATTAAATCGCTAACGCTAACGCCAAAGCTAAACAGAGGTGATGTAGATCTTTTTGCGGTTGTTGGCATCTGTGAAGGCAAAGATGTGTAGCTCGTTGCTCTCTTTAACGCATAGGAGCTTCTTGAGTTGGTTGGAATCTATGGGGAGGTTTCGGGCTGTAACAGAAGCAGCGGGGTATTTTTTTGCTATCTCTTTAAATGCTTTTTTACCAAATTCATACTCTTCTATAATGGTAAACCGTTTGCCGGGAAAAACAACGGCTGTGTCTCCGCAGTAGAGATGTGTGCTCGGGGCTATCTTTTTGAGACCGTATTGTGTGCCTATTGTCTTGAAAGCTCCTGCTTTAAGTATTGCTTTGTCCGGCTCGTAAAGATATTTTGGCAGTGTATCTTCTACATTAAGGTAAGTTACCGTGGAGCCGGCGTTGTTCTCCTGCTTATATGTAAATGTAAATTTAGGTGTACCGCCGGCCTCTCCAAAAGATTGCCTGCTGTCTATGCATGCAACAGTTATAGGAACATTATTTGGCTCTGCGATACTGCCTGCTTTCATTAAAAATAGTACCTCTTTACATTCGTTGTCAACAGATACAACATTAACAGCCATTACACCTGAAAGCTTTTGGAGATACATCTTTATATCTGCCATAGGGGAGACCTTAACCAACAGATAATCTGCAAGGTCCAATAGTTTGGCATTAAGGCTTAGAATGTCAGGCTCATAATCCTCTAACATAATGACCTTACTCCCTGTTTTGCTTCGTCTGGCCGGGTCTGCGTAGATGATATTAACCTTGGATCTCCCAAAACCTGCGGCAAACTGCTTTATCTCTTTCTCTACTGTTTCAACCGTTGAGGTTACATTTCTAATAGTTATATTCTCTGCTCCCAACGTTGAGAAATTGTTCTCGGCTGCAGCGCAAAGCTGTTTATCCCGTTCCATATAGAGCAGCCCATTGGCAACACGGCTCAGAAAGTAGCTGTCTACACCCATCCCGCCTGTAATGTCTGCTATAAGCATGGTTGAACTGCCTAACGCAGTAGCTGTAACAGCAGAAGCAACTGAGGACGCGGCCGAAAAAAAAGAAGAGGATTTGTAGGGAAGCGTGGAAGTAAAAATTTTTGAACACAAGGAGGCTTTGTATTCTGCCGTCAGTTGGGAGCTGCACTGCTCCAACGAGAGAGGGTAGGGGTAGATGAGCGAGAGATTGGCTGCCCATAAAGGTACCTTCTTGCGCATCTTTTGGTTCCCATCTATACATTTTAGGCAAAGAGCAAAATCTACGCATGCAGGCCTTTTTTTACTTAGGGAGAGGGTGCTTGCCGGTGTGTTTATGTTTTCCTTTATAAATTGTAGCTCTTTGTCTGTTAGTTTCATGCTATCTGAATTGTCTTTTGAGATAAAGGTGCTTTTATTTTCCTGTTATATATCTGTTAATTAACTTATTGAACCGAGACAGATAGAGAACGGCTGCAAACATCAGCCCCAAGATGAGCCCTGTCCATACTCCAACCGGGCCTAACCCCAACATTTTTGAACATAGGTATCCTAATGGCAGGCAGATACAGTAGAAAGATATGAATGAGAGCAGTAGCGGGATTTTTACATCGTTGAGCGCTCTTAATGAGGCTATTCCCGACAATTGCGCAGCATCGAACACCTGAAAGGCTGAGGCAAAGATGAGCAGTGTGGCTGCCATATCTATTACCTGAGGGTCTGATGTAAAGATTAACGGCAGTTGGTGTCTGAAGATGACATATATAATGCCGGCCATCCCCATAAAGGCGACGCTCATATGTATTGCGGCTTTACCGGCCATTTTTGCTGCTATATAATCTTTTGCTCCTACCTGATGTGATACTCTTATTGTTGCAGCTGCTCCAATACCTTGTGCTATCATAAAAGATGTGGTTCCCATGGTATTGGCAATCTGATGTCCGGCAAGTGCAACCTTGCCAAACCAGCCTGACATTATACCGCTGAGGCTGAATGCTGTTACCTCTACAAGTCCTTGAATGCCAATAGGTACAGATGTGGATAGAAGCTCTTTTATCTGTTTCGTCTCCAAAACATCTTTTGTGAGATATTTAAAGTAAGACTTGTATGGTTCTATTGTAATTATGAGTATGGCAAAACTTATAAATGCCAGAATTCTGCTTATAAGGGTTGCGTATGCTGCACCCGCTACCCCATATGATGGAAACCCACATTTGCCATATATCAGCACCCAGTTTAGGAGGATGTTAACTATATTGGAAAATATGGTGATATACATAGCGTATTTGGTTATACCAATACCTTCCGAGAAGTTTCTTATTGCAAAGAAAAAAACTCCGGGTATTAGTGATAAAATGTTAATGCTCAAGTATGTAATTGCATATTCAACAATCTCTTCATCTTGCCCCATGTTGTACATAAACGGAACAGTGGCAAAGAGAAGTGCCATTACCGCTATTACCATTATAAAGTCCAACACAAAGGAGTTGAAGAAAAATTTTGCAACATTGGCATAGTCACCTTTTCCGTAGTTCTGCCCTGCGTGCGGTGTTAGTCCTTGAGTGAAACTTATGGCAAATACAAAACCAATTAAGAATATGGTGTTGGCAAATGCAACTCCTGCAAACTGGGTTGTTCCCAAATGGCCAACCATTATGTTGTCTGCAAACTGCACGGTAACCTGTCCGGCCTGTGCTACCATAACCGGAGCAGCCAAGACAAGATTCCTTTTATAGAATGGAAGATATTCCTTAAATAAAAACATGTTTAATAATTTATTGGTTCAAACGTTTCTTCTTTTCCTTGTCATGGCATGATTAGTTTATTAGTCGAAAGTTTTAAAGATAATAGTTCTCTCTACTCTCTTTACTTTTGTAAATTGCCAAAGCCAACGCTAACGCCAAAGCCCATCAGCTTACGGAAAAGGGTAAGATTGACGTTTATTTTGTTAAACAATCATTAACATTAGGCCGCAAAGGTAGTATTTTTCCTTACATTTGCAGAGATAAGAGTGGGGGGAATTTGTCGGGAAGCGAACAATAAGTAACGTGAAAAAATAAGGTGCCTAAGATTCCTTAAGATGATGCAGGTTATTTTTTGAAGGTTACTAAATATGATTAAAATTGAAAACAGAATATAATTATGATTGCAGATTATCTTAAAAGGGCTGAGGCGTGGACCGCGCCTGAGTTTGATGAGGCTACTCGTAATGAGGTTAAGCAGATGATATTGGATAACTCAAAAGAGTTGGAGGATGCTTTTTATAAAAATCTTGAGTTTGGTACAGGCGGATTGAGGGGTATTATGGGGGTTGGTACAAACAGAATGAATGTCTATACGGTTGGAATGGCAACACAAGGGTTGGCTAACTATCTAAAGGCTAATTTTAAGGACAGGAGTGAGATAAAGGTGGCTGTTTCGTACGATTGCCGTAATCATAGTAAGGAGTTTGCCAAGGTTACAGCAGATGTGTTTGCTGCCAACGGCATTACCGTTTACCTTTTTGATGAGTTGAGGCCAACTCCGGAGTTAAGCTACACAATAAGGCATTTGGGGTGTCAGGCCGGTGTTATGGTAACGGCTTCGCATAATCCAAAGGAGTATAACGGTTATAAGGCTTATTGGGAGGATGGCGCACAGATAACCGCCCCGCATGATACCAACATTGTTAACGAGGTTGCAAAGATAGCCGGCCCGTCTGAGGTTAGATTCAAAGGGGGAGAGGAGAGGATTCATATTATTGGCAAAGAGGTGGATGAGGCGTATCTAAAGGATATTCTGTCGCTTATGCTGTCACCAAATGCCGTTGCCAAACATGGTGATATAAAGATTGTTTATACTCCGCTTCATGGTACCGGGGTAAGATTGGTTCCCGAGGCTTTGCGCAGGCTTGGTTTTAAGAATTTGTATTTTGTCGAGGCTCAAAATGTAAACGATGGCAATTTCCCTACAGTAAAATCTCCTAACCCCGAGGAGAAATCTGCTTTGGAGATGGCAGTTAACCGCGCAGATGAGGTTGGGGCAGATCTTGTTATGGCTACAGATCCGGATGCAGACCGTGTTGGTATTGCGGTTAGGGATAATAATGGCAAGATGCTGCTTTTGAACGGTAACCAGACTGCATCCATCTTAACATACTATATGCTCACCCGCTGGAAAGAGCTTGGCAAACTCAATGAAAATACATACATGGTTAAAACAATAGTTACCACAGAGTTGCTTGCAAAGATTGCAGAATCATTTGGCGTTAAGATGTACAACGTGCTTACAGGTTTCAAATATATTGCTCAGGTTGTACGTGAGAATGAGGACAAGAAACTTTTTATTGGCGGCGGAGAGGAGAGTTACGGATTCAACGCCGGAGAGTTTGTGCGTGACAAGGATGCAGTAGTGGCCTGCTCTCTCATTGCCGAATGTGCTGCGTGGTGCTGTGAGCGCGGGCTTACTCTTTACGAGCAGTTGCAGGAGATTTACAAAGAGTATGGTTTGTACAAGGAGGCGTTGGTCTCTTTAACCAAGAAGGGAAAAGAGGGATTGGAGGAGATTCAGAATATGATGAAACAGTTCCGTGCCAACCCACCTAAGGAACTTGGTGGCTCGCCTGTTGTTAAGGTGATTGATTATCAGTTACCTGCAGAGACCGGTCTACCAAAATCCAATGTCTTGCAGTTCTTTACACAATCTGAATGCATTGTATCGGTAAGACCGTCCGGCACAGAGCCTAAGATAAAATTCTATTTTGAGGCGCGAGGCTGTGATGCCGAGGATAAGATTGCCAAATTAAAGGCTTCGCTTAATCTTTAGGAATAAAAAAAGCTTCCCGACAAATCTCCAAAATCTGTCGGGAAGCCTATAACTATTTGAACGAGTTACTATTTGATTTCAATCTGCCTCTGCAATTTAGCCTCCTCCTTGCATGTTACTTTAGGAAGAGTGATATAAAGAACACCGTTTTCAACTTTTGCCTCAATCAACTCTCTATCTACATTGTCTGGAAGAGAGTAGGATTGCTGGTAGTTGGTATATGAGAACTCTCTACGCAAGTAGTGGCTTTTCTTATCCTCATCCTTGTGTTCCAATTTGTTCTCTATTGCAACAACAAGATTACCTTCGCTATCTACATTCACTCTGCAGAACTCCTTTTTAACACCGGGAGCCGCAATCTCCATTATATATTCTTTAGCATTCTCTTTGACATTAACTGCAGGAGTTGTAGCGTTGAAACGTGGTGTCCAATCGCTACTGTCAAAAAACTCGTCAAACACTGTAGGGAACCAATTTCTATTCATTACTGGTAACATAATTAAACCTCCTATTATTAATTAATTTTCTTTTCTTTTTATAGATTGCTCAACCTTGTGTTACATACTCTGTATCATTTGGTTTCGCTTTCCGAATGGAGTATTTTAGCAACGTTTGTGCCAATGCCTTTATTACCTCGTAACATGTGAAAAACGGTAACATTTTGTCATAAAAGATGTAATTTTTTCACATTTGTGACAATCTGACATGCAGTAAATTAAGTTTGGTAGTTTGGGTATTAATAACTACTTTTGCGCCTTGATGCTCAAAGGCGGGGATTGAAGAACCGTTTTTAGCTCTATACATAATGTTTAACCCACTTGTTTGAAGTAAAATTTAAAGAAATGAGTAAAGAAAAACAGATTTTAGAGGCCGAAGAGGCTGAGGTAGCTCCTGTTCGCAAGAACGAGGAGAAGATGGAGTCTTTTGTAGAGGAGACTCCTACAATTGTAGATGCAACCAAAAAGCGTAAAAGCAATGCATCTGTTCCGGTAGACAAATTTGACTGGGACGCATTTGAAAAAGATGCTGATTACGGCGACAAGGCCAAAGTTGAAGAGGAATATGACAAGACTCTCTCAACTGTAAAGGAGAATGAGGTTGTTGAGGGTACCGTTGTAGCTATCACAAAAAGAGAGGTTCTTGTTAACATAGGTTACAAGAGCGAAGGTGTTATCTCTGTTAATGAGTTCAGATATAATCCTGATCTTGCAGTAGGTGACAAAGTAGAAGTTTACGTAGAAAATGCTGAGGATAAGAAAGGTCAGCTTATTCTATCGCACAAGAGAGCCCGTTCACTCAGATCATGGGATAGAGTTAACGAGGCATTTGAGAAAAATGAAATCGTTAAAGGATATGTTAAATGCCGTACCAAAGGCGGTATGATCGTAGATGTATTTGGCATTGAGGCGTTCTTGCCAGGTTCTCAGATTGAGGTTAAGCCTATTAGAGACTACGATATTTATGTTAACAAGACTATGGACTTTAAGATTGTCAAGATCAACCACGAGTTCAGAAATGTTGTTGTTTCTCATAAGGCTCTTATTGAGGCAGAGCTTGAGGCTCAGAAAGCAGATATCATTGGAAAACTTGAGAAAGGCCAGATCCTTGAGGGTACAGTTAAGAACATTACCTCATACGGTGTGTTCGTTGACCTTGGCGGTGTAGACGGCCTTATCCATATTACAGATCTTTCATGGGGCAGAATCAACCATCCTGAGGAGGTCGTTAAATTGGATGACAAGATTAATGTTGTTATTTTGGATTTTGATGATACAAAGAAACGTATTGCTCTTGGTCTTAAGCAGCTTACTCCACATCCATGGGATGCTCTTGATCCAAATCTTAAAGTTGGTGACAAGGTTAAAGGTAAAGTTGTTGTTATTGCAGACTACGGTGCATTCATTGAGATCCAGCCGGGCGTTGAGGGTCTTATCCATGTGTCTGAGATGTCTTGGTCTTCTCACCTCAGAAGCGCTCAGGACTTCCTTAAAGTTGGAGACGAGGTAGAGGCTGTTATCCTTACATTGGACAGAGAGGAGAGAAAGATGTCTCTTGGTATCAAACAGCTAAAACCTGATCCATGGGCAAATATCGCAGAGAAATATCCTGTAGGTTCTAAACATACAGCAATTGTTAGAAACTTTACCAACTTCGGCGTGTTCGTTGAGCTTGACGAGGGTGTAGACGGATTGGTTCACATCAGCGACCTTTCATGGACAAAGAAGGTTAAACATCCATCTGAGTTCACTCAGATTGGCGAGCCTTTAGAGGTTGTAGTTCTTGAGATAGATCAGGAGAACAGAAGACTTAGCCTTGGTCACAAACAGTTGGAGGAGAACCCTTGGGATGTATTTGAGACTGTCTTTACAGTAGGCTCTATCCATGAGGGTACAATCACTTCTGTTAACGATAAAGGCGCAACAGTTGCACTTGAGTATGGTATTGAGGGATTCGCTCCTGCCAAGACTCTTGTAAAAGAGGATGGTACAACTGCCAAACCAGAGGAGAAACTCCCGTTCAAGGTTATTGAGTTCAGCAAAGCCAACAAGAAGATTGTTCTTTCTCACTCTAGAATAGCTGAGGATGCCAAGAGAGCAGAAGAGGCTAAAGAGAGTAAGGAGAGGAGTGCAGAGGCCGAGTCAACTCAAAAAGCTGTAAAGAAGATCAAATCTAACATAGAGAAGACAACTCTTGGAGATATTGATGCTCTTGCTGCTCTTAAGTCTGAAATGGAAAAGAATCAGGAAAAATAGTTGATGGAATTTTCATTAACAACATTGGGGACTGCTTCGGCACTCCCCACTGCTTATAGATATCCAAGCGCTCACGTGGTTACATTCCGTGAGCGTTTGTTTTTAATAGATTGCGGAGAGGGTGCGCAGATGCAGATGAGGAGGGCCGGGGTACCTTTCTCAAAGATTGATAACATCTTTTTGAGCCATCTGCATGGTGATCACTTCTTCGGTCTCTTTGGGCTACTCTCAACGTTTGGTATGATGGGGCGGCTTCAGCCTTTGTATATATATGCACCGGAGGGATTTAGGAGGAGCTTGGACTATTTTCTGTCTGAGTTTGGAGATGGTATAAAGTATGAAATTAGGTTCACCCCGGTAAAATGCAAGGAGCCAACGACTATAATAGATGGCAAAAAATTGGAGATAATAGCGTTCCCATTGCGACACAGAATGGAGACATACGGCTATATCTTTAGGGAGAAGGTTCCGCAGCTTAACATCTACAAGCACCTTATTGAACCATACAAGCTGACATTAAGAGAGATAGGTAGTTTTAAGAACGGTGAAGATGTTTTTAGGGAGGATGGAACGCTTCTTTTGAATAAAGATTTTGCCTATTTGCCATATTCTCCCAGACAGATTGCCTACTGCTCAGACACGGCGCCATTTGCTAAACTGCCTGAATATGTGAAAGGTTCAGATCTGCTCTACCACGAGGCCACCTTTGGCAGTGATCTTAAAGATATTGCAAGTATGACAATGCACTCAACAGCAGAACAGGCAGCTAATACGGCTGTTTTGTCGGGAAGCAAAAAACTTATAATAGGACACTTCTCTTCCCGATATAAATCCCCTGTCTGCCTGTTGGAGGAGGCACGAAAAATTTTTAAAGAGAGCTATTTGGCGGAGGAGGGAACGAAATTTGAAGTGCCGTTTGTACCTAATAAATGAATACGATACAATGATTAAGTTTTGCAGATTTTTAAATGCGGCTGTTCTTTCAGCGGCTCTGATTTTTGTTACATTCGATAATCTAAAAGCTCAGGATATATCAAAAGATATAAGGAAACTTGCGCAGACTATGTATTATATGAATAGGTATTACCTTGATACTGTTAATTTTACACAAATATCAGACGAGGCTGTGTCTGCCATGATGAAAAAGTTGGACCCTCACTCCGCATTTATCTCGGCCAAGGATGTTAAGGCAATGAATGAGCCGTTAGAGGGAAATTTTGATGGTATTGGAATTGAGTTTGCCATTATAAATGACTCATTGTCTGTGCAGAATGTAATTGCAGGCGGGCCGTCTGAGAAGGTTGGGCTTAGGACAGGAGACAAGATTGTCTCTGTTGACGGCGAGGCTATATCGGCAACCAATTTAGATATTCCCAGAGTCCATAAATATTTGCGTGGGCCAAAGGGCTCAAGAGTAGAGTTGGGTATATTCAGAAAGGGGGTACCGGAAATTTTGGACTATACGGTTGTAAGGGACAAGATTCCAATTAACAGCATAGATTCACATTATCTTACTCCCGACAATATTCTCTATATAAGACTTACAAGGTTCGCCGCAACCTCGTACAATGAGTTGATAGATGTGCTACGTGGTCTGAGCCGCAAACCCTCCGGAATCATTCTTGATTTGAGAAGTAACGTTGGAGGTTATCTTACTGCTGCTCTCATGATTGCAAATGAATTTCTAGATAAAGGCGAGATGATTCTCTATACAGAGGGGTTGAGGTCTCCGCGCAAGATGGAATATGCAGACGGACGCGGTGTTCTTAAGGATATAAAGACCGCGGTGCTTATTGATGAGAATTCCGCCTCTGCAAGTGAGATAGTTTCCGGTGCTTTGCAAGATTGGGACAGAGCTACTATTATTGGCAGAAAGAGTTTTGGCAAAGGTCTAGTCCAGCAACAGTTGCCTTTAGAGGATGGCTCGGTGATAAGATTAACGGTTGCAAGGTATCATACCCCAAGCGGAAGGGTTATACAAGCTCCGTACGAGATGGGAGATGCTGCGGGTTATTACAAGAATTTTTATGAAAGGTACAAACGCGGGGAATATTTTAGCAAAGACAGTATCCAGCTTCCGGATTCTTTAAAGTACCAGACACTCAGATTAAAAAGGACAGTATACGGAGGTGGCGGAATAATGCCTGATATTTTTATCCCTGCAGATACAAGTTTTTATACTCAGTTCTATGGCGAATTGGTAAGGAAAGGGATTATTACTGACTTTGCCAACGATTATTCAGACAAGCATAGAGATGAATTGGTAAGCAAGTATAAAGATTATAATATCTTTATTGAAAAGTATAATGTAACAGATGATCTGTTCGGGCAATTTTTATTATACGCAGAGAAAAAAGGGGCAAAGCCAAAAGAGGGACAACTTGAAATATCTGGAAACGAGATTAAAAGATTTATAAAGAGCCTTGTTGTACGTAATCTGTACGGTTTTAACCGGTTTATAGAGTATCTTAACAGGGACGACAGAGAGGTGCAGAGGGCACTTGACGTTATAAGAGGAAAAGAATAAAAAAACGGCTTGCAAGCCGTTTTTTTTATTCTTTTCCTAAATTGTCAAAAGCGAAAGGCAGTATACATTCAACAGAATCAAGTACCCTTACAGTACTCCTACTGCCAACAATAACCTTTATCTTTTTACCACCTCTTATCTGTGATTCCTGTAACACCTGCCTGCACGCTCCGCATGGGTAGGTAAGATCTGTTGTAAGTTGTCCGTTGACTTTGGCTGTTACAGCAATTTTCAAGATAGGTGTATCAGGGTATTTAGAATGTGCATAAAAAATTGCGGAACGTTCTGCGCACAACCCGGATGGATATGCTGCATTTTCCTGATTTGCAGCTGTTATTACCTCTCCGTTTTTAAGCAATACTGCTGCACCTACGTGAAATTTTGAGTATGGAGCATACGCATTGTCTGTTGCTTTTTGTGCAGCTTTAAGAAGCTCCTTCTCATCTGCAGGCAACTCCTCTATAGATGCATAGTCTGTATAGTTGATGACTATTTTTTTTCTTTCCATATCGTTCACTCTAATTGTCCTTACTGCAAAAGTAAACAAAAATGTCAAATTATTGTTATAACCTCCGAATTTACAGTTATTCTGTATTACAAATATATTTTTAATTGAAAACTATTTTTTATATTTTTGCAGGCGGAAAAATTAGTAACCAATTAAAACAGATAATTTTACTTATTTATAAATTAAACAATACTTAGTTATGAAGACGAAATGTAGTTTATTTGTAGTACTACTTCTTTTATGTACTAGTACCTTGTTTGCACAGTCAGAAACCAAAGCAGATAATGTAGAATTTAATCCTCATTGGTACCTGCAGTTACAGGGTGGTGTGGCGCACACTGTGGGTGAAGCAAAATTCAAAGATCTTATATCACCTGCTGCAGCAATTTATGCAGGTTATCATTTTACCCCTGTTTGGGGCGTTCGTGCCGGTTTCAGTGGATGGCAGGCAAAAGGTGCATGGGTTAGTGATAATAAAAACAGATTAGATTATAAATACAACTATTTGCAGTTGAATGCAGATGCAACATTTAATCTAATTAACTGTATAGCAGGATATAATCCCGACAGATGGTTTGATATGTATCTTTTTGCCGGTTTGGGTGGCAATTATTCATTCAATAATGATGAAGCTGTTAAGATTAATGATGCAGGGCATACACTAACAAAACTTTGGAGAGATAACAAAGTTTTTGTTGCCGGCCGTGCAGGTGTAGGTTTGGATTTCCGTTTGGCTCAGGGTGTTATCTTTAATCTTGAGGGTAACGTAAATGCTCTTTCGGATAAATTCAATTCAAAGAAGGGATCTAAATTAGATTACCAGTACAATATGTTGGCAGGTTTCAAATTTGCACTTGGTAAAACAAGCAAATCTAAGCCTGTTGAGGTTGTACAAAAATCTGAGTATGTTGCTCCTGCAGAGCCTGTAGCCCCTAAAGAGGAGGAGCCTGCACCTAAACCTGTTGTAGAGGAAGAGGTTGTTGAGCAGCCTGTAGCTGAGCCTGTTGTAGAGCCTGCTAAAGAGAATATCTTCTTTAAGCTTAATTCTTCTGTTGTTCGCCAGAGTGAAGTTGCAAAAATAGATGAGCTTGTTGCTTACATGAACAAATATGAGAAAGCTAAGATTACCCTTACAGGATATGCAGATGTTCAGACAGGTAATCCAAGATATAATATGGCTCTTTCTCAGCGCAGAGCAGACAGCGTAGCAAAAGCTTTGGTAGACAGAGGTATTTCTCGCGACAGAATCAACACAGTTGCTAAAGGTGATGTTGAGCAGCCATTTAGTATTCAGGCTGAGAACAGGGTTGTAATATGTCTTTCAGAATAATTTTAGAGTACAGAATGGTGTTTTACATCAAATGATAATGATATGGAAGTTTTTAGTAAAGTAGTCAAAGCTAAAGCCAATGCCAAAGCCTGATTACGTAGAGGGCTGATTATTTACTAAACTTCTTGGTAATAGAGTGAAGAGGGTGGCCAAAGGTCATCCTCTTTTTTCTTTTTTATGTGCAAGCATATCACTATGCCTATTGCAATATAATATACTCAGTTATGTCAAGCGAAATGAGTCTTACGAAACTTAAGTAAGTATTACTGGTAGTTTGCATAATTGTGTATAATTTAGTGATGAAGAATGGAAAATACTATGCTCTTCTCGAAACTAAAAAAAGTTGAATTTTTTAGAGGTGATAGTTTCCAGATGGTTATTGATGCTCCGGAAAATGCAATGAAGATTGCGGTTCTGTTGCGTGCCGGGTTGAGAAGTTGTACACCAAACACCAATACTCATAGGCTTTGGCGTATTACAAATTATAAAATAGATTAATTCCAATTGAGCAAGAACTTGATAAGGAACCAAGTCTTTTGTCAGATTAATTTATTTACTTTTAATCTTCTCATTTTTGGATTATATTGTATTTTTGCGATAAATTAGTTAAATTAAGTATGTATATATATACGCCAAGGTTATTTGCATTTATGAAACATATTTTTATCTCCCTTTTACTTTTTCTGTTCTCAAATGTAGCATATTCGCAGAGGATTACAAGAGTGCAATATATTGATATGTACAAGGATATAGCTGTAAGACAGATGAATCTATATGGCATCCCGGCAAGCATAATCATGGCTCAGGCCTGCTTGGAATCCAATAACGGTAATTCCGAACTGGCTCGAAACGCAAACAACCATTTTGGAATTAAGGGACACAATGGCTGGAACGGGAGGATATATCTCCACGATGATGAGACAAAAAACGAAAAGTTCAGAGCATATAAAACAGCGGAAGAGTCCTTTAAAGACCATTCTGAATTTCTAAAGAGCGGGAAGAGATATGCTTTCCTATTCTCATACGATAAAACGGATTATGTATCTTGGGCACACGGGCTCAAACAGGCCGGATATGCCACAAACCCCAAATATGCGCAACTTCTCATTAAGGTTATAGAGGATAATGGGCTGCACAGATTGGATCTTGTAAGAGGGACGGAGGGTAAAGAGAGTAGAGAGTGGATAGGGGGTAATGGTTCTGCAAATGTGTCAAAGGCTTTGACAAAGATTGAGAAACGCGAGCAAAAAAGGCGTTTAAAGGAGCAGAAGAGGCAAGATAAACTTAAACGCAAGATGCAACGCAAATCTGTAAATAAGGGTAGAAACAGTATCTATTAACTTAACCCTTAAACAGATAGCATTCTGCTGCATTTATCTTGCACTCCTCGATATTGCTGCTTGATATGCCCTTGCGTTCCTACCATGTTCGGCACCTGTTTTTGCAAACAGATGTGTTCCGTCTAACTTGTCGCTTGCACAGAAAAACATATAGTTATGTTGTTCATAATTGAGAACGGCATCTATAGATGCTATTGAGGGAATTGTAATAGGTCCCGGAGGTAATCCCTCATTCTTGTATGTATTGTATGGCGAATCTACCTCTAAGTGTACATATAGGATACGTCGTAAAGTAAAATCGTTAAGGGCATACTTTATTGTGGGGCAGGCTTCAAGTTTAAGCCCTTTTTTAAGCCTGTTTATGTAGACTCCGGCTATTCTTGGCATTTCAGGCTTGTAATTTGTCTCTTCGCATATAATTGATGCTAAAATAGATACCTCAACGGGAGAGAGTCCGATTGCCTTTGCCTTTCCTAACCTGCTTTCATTCCAGAACTTATCGTATTCCCCCTTCATCCTTTGCAAAAACTCATTGGGGCTTATGTTCCAGTACACCTCGTATGTGTTTGGTATTATCATACATGGGAATGTCTCCTTTGTAAAGCCGTATGCTGCGGGTTTGTCGGGAAGCAGAAATTCTTTTACAAATGCTGCAGAATCGTATCCCAATCTGCCTCCAAGTTTGCCTGCCAACCTCTCCATTCCGCGAATATTTCCTGCAAGTACAAGGTTTACGGGTTGCTGCCATCCGTGAGAGAGCATGTTGCCAAGGTAGTTGCTCTTGGTTCCTGCCGGAATCTTGTATCTGCCGGATTTAAAGTTGCTCTGTAGCTCTATCCCTTTGGCGTATTTGAGAAACGGCTCAGGATTATCCAATGCTTTTCTTAGGCTGTCCTCCACTTGCGAGTATGTAGCGCCCGGCCTTATATACAAAATGGCATCATTGTGCGATACTACCTTATATTTATTGCATCCTGTAAATAGTGCTGCAACAATTAAGGTATAAGCAAATCTATATATTACATTAAATTTTCTCATATTATTAAAATTCCACTCTTTATACTCTTTATACTTTTCTATACTTTCTTTACCCTAAATCAGCCAACGCCAACGCCGTATTAGTTAATAGTTTATGGTTTAAAGTCAGTTAATTAGTTTTTCAGCTTTAGCATTGGCTTTAGCTTTAGCTAATTAAATTCATTGTTTTAAAGAAATAAGTTTTTTACTTTAAGCTTTAATGCTATCAACTTTAAAACTTTCTATACACTATAAACTCTCAACTTTTAACTTTTATAATGCTTTCTATACACTATAAACTATACACTTTTAACTAAATTAAGGCCAACGCCAACGCTAAAGCCAACGCTAAAGCCGCTTCAAATATATCTTATCTTTCCCCTTAAAAATTATAAGTGAATCGGCAGAGCCGGCACTGTTCCTGCAAAAAGCCTGCTGCTCCTTTACGGATTCTGTTGCAGCCCTATACAACGGTATTGAACCTTTCTCCGGTGACTTAATAAACGGACGGAAAAAGATGTCGGCAAGCGGGTCGTACCATCTGTGCTGGGTTATTATCCCGGTGTTCACCACTCCGGGGTCTGCCCCTAATGCCATTACATTTCTGCTTCCCGATAAATATTCTTTAAAGAGGTAGCTTGTGTAGAAAGCCAGTAATCTTTTTGTAATGCTGTAGTTTATCAGGCTGACAAATCCATTCTCCCTGTTTAGTCCCATTGCATCTGTCATCTCCTTAAAACCGGCCAGTAATTGCATGGTATCCGTGCTATTATACAAACTATAAGTAAGTGTTTTAAAATCAAATGATCTAACCTTTCTCTTTGCTATCCTTTCATCAATAGTACAGGATAATGTATTTACTACACGACTGCCTGACTGTGCAAAGCATGGCTTCAGACTCTCGGTAATGATAATAGGAGCCATGCAGTTGATAAAAAGGGAACTCTCTATTCCGTTGTCATTTAACTTAAAGGATGGTGCAATTACACCTGCGTTGTTAAAGAGAATATCTATCTTTCTTCCGCTTAGTGTATTTATAATGCTCTCTACAAAACAGCTTACTGTATTGTAGTTGTCTAAACGCCCAGATATATATTCAACCCCTGCAACTCTATTTTGTGTACCATTTTTGCTGTTTCGGCATAATGCCAAGACATTGTAGCCATCTTTTACGAGGCTTTTGCATAATTGGGTACCAATTCCGCCTGTTGCGCCGGTAATTACTGCAATCTTTTTATCTGTGCCTATAATCATCTGATAATTAAATACTGTAACTATTGTGTTATCTAATAGCTATAACTATTAATTAATGTGTAACAAATATGTTATGTGTGCTTTTGGCAGTCATATATTGTTTTTCTTAGAAATTGTTCTCAAGTTGCTTGATTCTTCTCCTAATAAGTAGCTTAAACCAGTTTGGCAGAATAGAGAAGACAGGTTTGAACAGCCTGTTGCCAAAGCCGGGAATTATTGTTATTTTTCCTCGTCCGTTTGCTCTTAGCACTCTCTTTACCAACCTTTGCGGTGGAATTATAATTCCTAAAATTATTCCCAATTTCTGCAACCAGGTCGGCAACTTGTATAATCCTGTGGCAACGGCTCCGGGGCAGACTGCGCTCACTTTTACATTTCTCTCTTTCATCTCCAAAGCGAATGCTTTTGTGAAGACAAGCAGATAGCTTTTTGTGGCTGTGTAGAGTGCGATTCCGCAGTATGGTGTATGTGCGCTTATTGATGACATGTTAATAATCTTTCCACCTCCCTCTTTAGCCATCTGTTCGCCAAATAATCTGCACAGTTTTGTTACAGTGCTTACATGAAGCCCTATAAAGGTTTCAATCTTTTTTAATGATATATCCAAAACATCCTTAAAAGTAAATATTCCTGCATTGTTAATTAGCAGATTTACACTAAAGCCGCTTTGACAGGCATATTCATAGAGGTCTTCTGCTGCATTCTCCTCTGCAAGATCCTTTACAAGGTATTCTATTCTTTGATTCTGGTAGTGTTTCTGCAGCCTTTCTGCAACATCGGCCATCGCTTTTCCGTCTATACTTATTAGAAGAAGGTTGTACCCCTCCTCCGCTAATTTTTCTGCATAGCATAATCCCATGCCGGAACTGGCTCCGGTTACAAGTGCATTTTTGGGTTCTTTTCTCCAGTAATCCTTAAATTCCTGCTTCATCTTTCAGCACATCATTTGACAATTTGTGTTTTTGTTTGGCAATTCAACTTTCGCCCGGCTCTTAGTAAACTTCATAAAATAACTTGCATCATCTTAAGGAATCTTTTTGGTCTATATCTCTTTTCTCATCAGTCGTGTGCCACCGGCACAATCCTTCTTCGAAAATAGATCTATCCTCGAAAATATTCTCTTAATCTGAGGCACCTTGTTTTTTTATGTTACTTAAAGTTTTTCCAATCTCTCTATCTCTCTCTCCAATGATTTTGGCAGAGATTCCATGTGTTGATGGCATTTCATCTCTAAAGTGTACATTCTGCCAATACAGTAGTTTGAGTGGTGACAGTTGCATCTGTTGCATCTCTCCTCCTTCATGTCGTTCACGAAAGATGGGTTGTTTATAAGTGCACGGCCCATCTGTACAAATTGAAAACCATCATTGAGAACCTCCTCTATCTTCTCTCTTGCAACCAACCCGCCAACATAGATAAGATTGGCCTGCGGCATTGCCTCCCTAAATTTTAATGCGTCGGGAAGAAAATAGGCCTCCTCAAAGGGGACAGAGGGTATCATCATCTTTCCAAACATCTTTACCCCGTACTTTAGCCACCAGCAGTTCATATAATATGTAAGTGTCTTTATTGGCATATATCCGCGCATTACATACATTGGAGCCTTGCTCACAAATCCTCCGCTAAGTACCAAGGCATGGGTACCGCATTTTATAAGCTCCTTTGCAATCTCAATGCCCTCCTCTATACCGTTGCCGCTCTTAAAGCCGTCTCTCATATTGGTCTTTGCAACTACTGCCATATCGCTGCCGGCGGCCTCCATAACCTCATTCATGCAGATGCGCATAAAGTTCATTCTGTGGTTAAGATCCCCACCATAATTGTCGCGCCTTTTGTTGGTGTAGGGGGAGAGGAACTGGCTTATAAGATAACCGTGTCCGGCGTGTACCTCAACGCAGTTGAACCCAGCCTCTCTTGCCAACCTTACGCCATTCCCGTATGCTTTGGCCATCTCAATTATCTCTTTTTCAGACAGCTTTCGGTATAGGGTGGGGGAATAGAGGTTAAATCCGCTTGATGCGGATACAGGGGTACATTTTGTAATTGCCCTATGGCTCATATTGCCGCAGTGGCCAAGCTGTATTGAGGCGGCTGCCCCCTCTTTGTGTATGGCATCTGTAAGTTTCCTCAAATCCTGAACAATCTCCTTTCTGAGCCAAAGCTGGTCTTTGAAAGATAGACCGCTTTGTGTTACAGAGGCGTATGCAACTGTAGTCATTCCAACGCCCCCTCTTGCAACCGATGTGTGGTAATCATACAGCATCTGAGACGGAGAATTGTCTGTTGCCATATTCTCAAATGCTGCAGAACGTATTGTTCTGTTGCGCAGTGTAATCGGGCCTATTTTCCCCGGTGTGAAAAGTATTGATTCTTTCATTATTTGTCGGGATTAAAATTAATATATAAAGGGGAATATCCTTTTTAGTCTCTTCTCTTTAACCTGAGGGCCAAACTCCTCTACGTATCTTTTGTATATTGATGCAGCGCGCGGTACGAGGTTGGCAAAGGTCCACCAGGCAAATATAACTCCGCTCAAGCTCCATGTGAGTATTGCAAAGCCTGTCCACTCTACAATCTCTCCAAAGTAGTTTGCAGATGTAACATATTTATACATACCTTTTTGTGGAAGGTAATGTTTGGTGTCGCCAGGCTTGCGGAGATGCCTTATCACGCTGTCGGAGTTAATATTTATAGTCATTCCCACAAAAAAGATAATAGTTCCTATTATAAATTGCGGTGTCGTGAGCCACTCTGTTGTATAGGTACCTGCAGGTGCAAGGTAAAACAGCCATCCTCCCTGCATTAATGCATTTATTGTATTGAAAATTATCCCCATGGTAATTATAGACAAAGGCATTGTGCTTTTACCTTTCAGAAGGAGTGGAAAGATAAATGATCGCTGGAAATAGTGCAGTTCGAAGAAAAGGAAGAAGAGAGTTGTTACTGTATTTCCTTTATTTGGACTTAGTAACCAAAGTATTAGCATAAACAGAAATACGGGGCTCTCCATTATTACCCATCCTACTTTGTTGTTTACAGCAGGACCCCATTTTTTTGTAGCGAATTTGCCGTATCCGGCTGTTACAAAATAGAGCGATATAAAGACAATCAGCCCCAATACAGCCATGGAGATTATAAGTGTATTAAAGATATTTATCATATTCTAATTGCTATGTTATTATGTCTCCTTGCTCAACGTTTTATCTGCAGCTGTATCCTCAGATGAGCTCTTGGTTGAGCTCTCGGTTGAGAGAACAGGAGCGACTTTTGATGTGCCTACAGCCGTGTTTGCTGTGTGGTTGACGGATTGATTTGCTGTAGGATACTCTATGCGGGAGTGGTATATCTCCTTAAGGTGTTTTTTGAACACCTCTTTTACGGTATTTATCTCCTTTAACGATATATCTGCTTCAATCAGTTGTGACTCGGATATTCTTGCTGCTGTTATCTTGTCAACAAGATTTGATATGCTTTCTGCAGAATAGTCCTTTAACGAACGCGAAGCTGCTTCTACTGCATCTGCCATCATTACCACAACCTGCTCTTTTGTTGTTGGGAGTGTACCGTTGTATGTAAACGGCTCCTTGTTATTTGGGTCACCTCCGTCCAAGCAATATTTGGAGTAGAAGTATCCTGTAACACCTCGTCCGTGATGTGAGGTGATGAATGCAGTTATTATCTTAGGTAATTTGAATTTTTTTGCAAGTTCAACACCGTCTGAAACATGTTTGATTATTAATTGGGCGCTCTCCTGCGGTGACAGATTTTTATGATAATCTATCCCGGGGGCTTGATTTTCTATGAAACATTGTGGGTTAACCAACTTTCCAATATCGTGGTACATAGCTCCAACCTTTACAAGCCTTGCATTGCCGTGTATTGCATTTACCGCGCGTTCAGACAGATTGGCAACCTGAAGACAGTGCTGGAATGTTCCGGGAGCTTTCCTTGCAAGCTCCTGCAGAAGGGTATTGTTGGTATCTGACAGATCTTTAAGTGTAGATACAGAGACAAGCCCGAATATCTTTTCCAACAAAAATACAAGGGGATATGCCGCTACTATGAACATAGAATTTAGGAAGAGGTAAACAACATATATGTAGTCATACACGGGCTTTCCACTCTCTAACAACCTAAATGCTATAAAGACAATGAACATGGCTCCAAGCAGAAGCAGTGAGTTAAGGAACTGCAGCCACCCTCTGTACAGGTATACAAAAGAGAGCAGTGTAACTGCACCCGCAAACAGATTGAGTATGTACAGTTCAATGCCGTTTTCCGCAATAATTAGAAGTGGCAACAGCGAGATCATATATATTGGCAGTACAACCTTTGCGGGGAAAAACGCCATCATGTATAGCGCAAAAACTGCAAACGGAACCATAAAGAGATATTCAGGCCCGGCATCCCTTACAACAACTGTAATAATGTACGTTAACAGTATGAGGAATATTATGAAGTTAAAACGTTTCTTTTCTCTAAGAATCTGTATATTAATGGTATAAATAGATGCAAATACCAAGAACAGAATTGCAAGTATTATTAGGGCGTGTCCTGCGACTAAAGAGATATTGCTACCTGAATATCCCATGCTAAGTTCATACTCGGCCTTATATGAATCCAATACCTGTTCTATATATGCAGTTATAATCTCACCCTCAGATACAATGAGCTGCCCTGTGTATACGATTCCTTTGGTAGGGGAGATGTAGTCTGTTGCGTTCTTGTGTACAAGCTCTGTAGACTGCTGGTCGTAGATAAGGTTGGCTTGTATAAGAGATTCGGGCTTTATCTTTGAAATACCTGCTATTGTAATGGAATCTGCGGCAATCTGCGCAATTTTGGACTGTAACTTCTCCACAGCCTGCCTGATATTGTACACAGATGCTCTTGGTACCTCCTCTGCTCTTTTATCTTTCTGGACAATTATATAATTGTTTTTGTCGTTGTTTACTAGCTGTTCATCCCTTTTTATAATTCCGGCTGTGTATATCTCGCTCAGTACACCCTTTAACGTAGCCAAATCCTTGTTGGATATGAGGCTGTCTCTGTTCAGTCCATCTGCTGTTTGCATTACATTCAGCAAGATATCATTATTATATACGTAGTATGGAACAAACAGTTCTGCTGCCTCATTTTTCTCCTTTAGAAGTTCTGCCTGTGATTTAAGTATTGGAAAATCCATAGGCGCCACTAAGGTTTCATACATCCATGGCCTTCCCTTGTGATATTCATATTTGAATCTTCCCTCACTTGGATATAGTAGAACCATAATGACAAGAGCAATAACCATTGTAATATAGATACTCTTGTCTTTTAGTACATTTTTTGTTTTTTGTATATTTAAACTGTCCATTTGGCAAAAATAGAGTATTTTTGCGAAAGATAACACTATTTTAAATCAATTCTCATGAAGAAGTATTTATTTTCTTTATCGCTTGTATGCCTGTTTTCGCTATGTTCCAAAGCACAGGAAAAGCTTATTTATAGCTCACCGTCACTTAAGTGCAACGATACCGTATGGGTCTTTACCCCTCAGAATGTTGTCGCAAATCCGCCAACATTAATTCTGCTGCACGGTTGGAGTGGTTGTTACAATGACTGGAACAGGTTGGCACCGCTTCAGGATATAGCAAATGAATTTAAGTTTAGAATTATCTGCCCGGACGGTTTTTATAACAGCTGGTATCTTAATGACTCAGACAGCAGCAAGATGCAGTGGCGAGATTTCTTTAATAAAGAATTTATGCCGGATATTACAAGAAAATACAATCTTTGCCCTAACGAGACATTCATTACAGGATTGAGTATGGGTGGCCACGGTGCAATAAATCTGTTTATAGACAATCCCGGGCTGTTTAGAAGTGCCGGAAGCATGAGTGGCGTGTTGGATCTTGGTGATACTCCCCTAAAGGAGGATTGGGTTTACAAAGTTACCGGGAATGACTCTCTAAGGGTAGACAGAGAGAGTGCATTGAACAGAATAGAGTCTGTAAAGGAGATGATTAAATCTCCTCTCATCATTACTTGCGGCTATCATGACTTTTATGTAAAATGCTCAGACAAATTTTCTAAATTCTGCAGAGATAAGGATATTCCGCATGTACTTATCCTAAGCCCAGGCAAACACTCGTGGAGATATTGGAACTATGCTTTGAGACTGCATTTAAGCCATTTTAGAAAGATTGTAGACGGGGATAATTTAGGATTTTAATTCTTTCTCTTCCCGACATATAATAACAAAGTGACTGAATTTTAATGGGAACCTCAGTAAAACAGAACTACATATTAAATCTTATTAATACGATAAGCGGGCTTTTGTTCCCGCTTATCACTTTCCCGTACGCATCGAGGGTGCTGTTGGCTGAGGGTATTGGTAAGGTGCAGTTCTTTGACAGCATTATAGGTTATATTCTTTTGATTAGTTCGCTTGGGATTCCTCTTTATGCCATAAGAGAGGTTGCCAAGGTGAGAAACGACTATAGGGAGAAGAGCAAGGTTACCGCAGAGATTCTGCTGCTTCACTGTATTCTAACATTCTTTGCCTACCTGCTTGTATTTGTAATAGCTTTTACGGTAGACAAAATTCATGCAGATATGCCACTTTTCTTCCTTTTAAGCGGCTCTCTGTTGTTTACGGCACTTGGTGTGTTCTGGTTCTATCAGGCAACGGAGGATTTTATGTATATAACCATACGTGCTGTTTCTATAAAGGTAGTTGCTGCAATTGCACTGTTTACACTTGTAAAAGATAGAGATGATGTCTTATGGTATGCTGCAATAAACACCTGCGCAAGTGTAGGCAACAATATATTTAATTTTATCCGTCTGAGACGTAAAATCAATGTAAAACTGTTCTCTTTTGGAGAGCTTGATATTGCAAGGCATCTTAAACCGGCTTTAAAGATATTCACTCTTAATATGATTGTAAGTGTCTCTTTGCAGTTGGATACGGTAATGCTTGGATTTATGAAATCAGATGCAGCGGTAGGCTATTACACTGCTGCATCTAAGCTCACACGTATGTCTCTTGCCGTACTTACATCTCTTGGCGGTGTACTGTTACCACGTTTTTCAAACTATATAAGCACAGGACACATAGATGAGTTTAATGAATTAGCTGGAAAGTCGTTCAGTTATCTTATATGTATTGCATTGCCAATGGTTGCAGGTCTTGTACTGCTTGCAGATCCTATTATTGGGGTTTTTAGCGGCTCAAGCTATGCCCCTTCTGTACCAACACTGCAGGCAATAGCTCCTATTATTTTATTTGTGGGAATAAGCGGCTTTTTAAGCATGCAGATTCTTTATCCTATGGGTAAGGAGAATCTTGTTATTATTGTTGCAAGTTGTACTACCGTTGTAAATGTAATATGTAATTTAGTGCTTATTCCAAAATATTCTCAGGTTGGAGCGTCTATTGCATCCTCCGTATCTGAGTTGAGCGGTATGGTTGTGGTTATATTTATTGCGGGGAGGTATCTTAAATTTTCTCTTTTTAACGCAAGGCAACTTAATTATATAGTTGGCACTGCAATTATGGCCGTTGTTGTTTATTTTATTGGCAGCATGGATTACTCTAATCTTGTAAAGATCGGCGTCTCTGTTCCTTGTGGTGCAGTTGTTTATGGTTTGTATCTACTTTTAACAAAGGATTACTATGCAGTTACAGCATTCAGGCTATTTTTAAGGAGATACAGAGACTAAGGATATTATATTAAAGCTTTGATTATGAAATTTTTTAGTTATATTTGCCCTGTAGAAAAAACTATTATTAACTAATTAATCTAATTATTATGGAAAACAATCAGAATGCTGCAATGCCGCAGAAGAATGGTATGGGAACTGCCGGCTTCGTTTTAGCCCTTGTTGGTCTTATTTTTTCATGGGTACCTGTCTTGGGTTGGATACTATGGATTCTTGGTCTTATCTTTTCAATAATAGGAGTACTTAGAAAACCTAAAGGCTTGGCTATAGCAGGTCTTGTTATAAGTTGTTTGTATCTTATAGTGGTCGTAATAATATTAGGGGCAATTTTTGGAACAGCTGCTGCACTTCTGTAATTGAGTTGTTCTAAAAAATAGTAGATTCTGACTAAAAAGTTAGAATCCCTCTCTTAGAATTTAATAGATGAGGACGGCTGAGATTTTCTTAGTCGTCCTCATCTTTAAAGGGGGTATCTTTTATTTATCTCTCTTTAACAGATCTCTGATCTCTGAAAGCAGTTGAACCTCATCTGATGGTTTTTGCGGCTCCGGTGCAGGAGCAGCTTCCTCTTTCTTCTTGCTTATCTTGTTCATTGTCCTTATTACGCAGAATATGGCGAATGCAACTATTACAAAGTCAAAAATGTTCTGTATAAGTACACCGTAGTGCATTACAACTTCTGGCTTTATCACCTCTCCGGCAGCATCTACAACCTCTTTTCTTATAACCCATTGCAGCGCAGAAAAATCTATGCTTCCGGTTATAAGCCCAAGTATAGGCATAAGGATGTCGCCAACAAGCGAAGATACTATTTTGCCGAATGCGGCACCTATAATGATACCCACGGCCATATCCACTACGTTGCCACGCATGGCAAACTCTTTGAACTCTGTAAGAAATTTACTTTTCATAATTGATTTAGTATATTGTTGTTAAAAATTCAACTGTAAATTTGCTTTTAATGTTGTATTTGATGAATAATCCATTTGCCGGAGTTTCCACCTTATAATAAAGTTCATTGCGTATAGCCGTGCCATTGATTATTTATCAAAATAAAAACAGTTGCTACATTAAACTCAACGCAAAGTTAAGTTATTTTATTTCAATAGTTCGTAAAAAAATAGCCAAGTCTAAGCGGCTTTGGCCAAGTTGATAGCAGTAAGCGATGCATAGAAGTGGAAGGCCAACTTTCTGAAGTCTGTTGACTGACAGTTGGTGATGTTTGACATATATATGCTTAATGTCCTTTGAGATTTTTCTATTGGATTTTATGGTGTGACTATCTGTTTAGAAGTTTTAGAACAACCTCAATGATGCCGTCGAACATGGCAATTACTCCAAGAACACCCATTATAGCTCCGGATACGCGGTTAATCATAACCAACTGACGTATACGGAATTTTTTTCTAAAGACATTTATTCCTGTACTCAGTGTAAACCACCATGTTACTGTTCCCATAAACACGCCTAAGAGGATAACGACAACAGACGGACGTACTTCATTGTCGTTTATATTTATTCCTACAGCTGCCAACAGACCAAGAATAAGGAATATTGCGCCGGGATTGGTTACAGTCATTAGGAATGCCTCTATAAAATCCTGCACATGTTTCTTGTTGGTGTTCTTTTGCCTAATCTGTTTTATGGGGTTGGTAAAGAAGATTCTTATTCCAATGTAGATGATTATTGCTCCGCCAATAATCATTACTATGTCTTTGTTCTTGTCTATAAGATTTTCAATAAAGGCAAGACCCAAAAGAGATATTGCTGCATACAGTGTGTCTGAGAATGAGGCTCCAAGACCTGTTATAAATCCTGAATTTCTTCCTTTGCTTAAGGTTTTCTGAACGCACAATACGCCTAATGGGCCCAACGGAATTGATGCGCCTAATCCAACAATAAAACCTTTAAGTAAAGTAACTAACATTCCAAACCTATAAAATTAGTAGTATCTTTGTGAGACAAATTGGCTGCAAAAGTAGCACTTTTATCTTATTTATTGATATTTATGAGCAAATTAAAGAAAAATATCTTCATTTTGTCGGCTCTTTCTGCCGTTCTGCTTTCTATTCCTTTTCTAATGCCTCACTGTGGTTGGGTTGCTTTGTTTGGTTTTGTGCCTTTGTTTGCAGCCCAGACATTGGCAGAGAACCATAAAGTGAGATTTTTCTTTTTATACTACTATTTTTCATTTGTTTTATGGAATGCAGTTACAACTTTTTGGATATGGTTTGCAACTCCTGCAGGGGCTATTGCGGCCATACTGCTTAATTCCTTGCAGATGGCGGTTATCTTCTGGCTCTTTATTAAGATGAAAAAGGTTACAAAGGGGTATTTGCCATATCTTTTCTTTATTGTAACATGGCTTGCTTGGGAGCATGGATATGCAAATTGCGATATAAGTTGGCCTTGGCTTACCCTTGGCAATTCTTTCGCAACTTCAATAAAGAGCATCCAGTGGTATGAAGTTACCGGAACGCTTGGCGGTTCGCTTTGGATTCTTTTATGTAATACATTGTTATACAGAATTATAACGCTTAAACTTTCAAAACAGAGGATAAGGGTATCTCTTTTGGCTTATTGTTTGGTGCTTGCCGTTCCTTTTGCTGCATCGCTTATTTTATGGAGTGTAAGAGGGGAGGAGTTGTCGGGAAGCAAAAGCAAGGAGATACTTGTAATTCAGCCTAATATAGACCCTTATAATGAAAAGTTCGGGGGGCTTACCCAACAGGAACAGAATGACATATTCTTTAAACTTTACAGCGAGAACTTTTCTAAGGAGGTTTCGCTTGTCCTTGCACCTGAAACATTTGTAAGTCCTTCATCTTCATCTACATTAATGATTGAAAATAAGCCGTTTGCAAATGAATCTTTTTGCAGGTTCAAAGAAGAGTTGGCAAATATGAATTGTAAATACGGTAGCACCGCTTCTATGATTTTTGGTGCGGTAACGGACTACATCTATTACGGGCAGGGAGCTGTTGCTCCGTCTGAAACTGCGAGAGAGATTCCCGGATTGGAGTGGTATGACAGGTATAACACAGCTGTATTTTTGAGTAGTAACGGGGAGCATGATTTTTATCATAAATCCAAATTGGTGATTTTGGTGGAATCTACGCCGTTTAAGGGACTTATGAAGTTTCTTAAGAGGTTTGAGATAGATCTTGGCGGGATGCTTGGCAGCTTTGGGAAGTCGCCGGATGCCGAAGTCTTTATACTACCGGATTCTGTTAAGGTTGGAACAGCTATCTGCTACGAAAGTGTTTATGGCGATTATTACAGAAGGTATGTGGAGAAGGGGGCCGGATTTATGACAATTATTACCAACGACGGCTGGTGGAGAGATACCCCCGGTTACAGGCAGCATCTCTCGTTTGCATCTCTGCGTGCCATTGAAACCAGACGAGATATTGCCCGTTGTGCAAATACCGGGATATCTGCATTTATAAATAGCCGCGGTGAAATTATCTCACAGACTGCCTGGAATGAGGCTGCTGCTCTTAAGGGATCTGTCTCTTTGAATGATAGAAAGACCATATTTGTGGTGTGGGGAGATCTCATTGGCCGCATTGGCTGTTTTGTATTCTTTCTCCTTTTTTTAATGCTTATCTCAAGGTTATTGAGCAGAAAGAGGATTGTGTATGAGAATTAACGGCTTTGGCTTTGGTATTGGCTATTTGATGAGTATAGAGGGTATAGAGTGTATAGAGAGTAAAGAGAGGCAAAGAGAGGGCGAACCAAGCGGATTCATAAAATTATTTATATAGAAGAAACTTCTTATCTTTGTCTGATAATCCAAGATTTTACCGCCGTAAATTTTACCGCCGTAAATTTTGAAAAAATAAATCAAAGGAAGTAAATAAAAATTTGATGTATGAGATTTTATAATAGAGAAACGGAACTTAACATATTGGAAAAGACACGGCAAACGGCATTTAACAATCATTCACAGATGACCGTTCTTACCGGTAGAAGGCGTATTGGAAAAACAAGTCTCGTTTTTAAAAGTTGTGAAGATACACCTACTGTTTACCTGTTTGTGAGCAGAAGCAATGAGGCGGATCTTTATATGCGCTTCTCCTCTGAGACCAGAAGCTCATTAAATGTTTACGTACCTAACTTTACCAACTTTGGCGAACTGTTCCAATTTTTGATGGACTTGGGGACAAGAATAAAATACAACCTTATTATAGACGAATTCCAGGAGTTTTATTATATAAATGAGGAGGTATACAGCCTCATGCAGAACTATTGGGACAGATTTAGAAAAGAGAGCCATATAAACCTAATCCTAAGCGGATCTGTCTATACCCTCATGAACAGAATATTCAGAGATGCAAAAGAACCACTGTACGGACGTGCCGATAAAATTCTTAAGCTGCAGCCGTTCACAACCTCTGTACTTAAAGATATATTAAAAGACTATAAACGTGACTTTACAAAAGATGATCTGTTGGCATTGTATACTTTTACCGGAGGTGTGCCTAAATATATTGAACTGTTTATGGATAACGGTTGTACAGATATGGAGAGCATGGTTGACTATATGCTTCAGCCAGAGTCCTTTTTCCTAACTGAAGGACAGGCATTGTTAGTGCAGGAGTTTGGCAAAAAATACGGTAACTATTTCTCTATACTATCTGCAATATCAAACGGTAAGAATACTATTCAAGAGATGGAAACAGCATTGGGTGGAATCAGTTTAGGCGGACAGTTGAAACGCCTGGAGGAGGATTATGACCTTATAAAGAAAAAACGTCCGATATTGTCAAAAGATAATTCCCAATCTGTACGTTACGAAGTGTCTGATATGTTTCTCAGATTCTGGTTTAGATATTTTGTTAAGTATCAAAGCTATATAGAGATACAGAATTATGAACGTCTTGCAAGGATCATAAAGGATGACTATTCTACCTTTTCCGGTTTAGCTTTGGAAATATATTTCCGCCAGCAGATGATGGAGAGCAAGAACTTTGCAAAGATTGGTTCATGGTGGCAGGGAAAAGGCAACAACGAGCAGTCCGAAGTAGACATTGTAGCTTTGTATGCAGAAGAAAAGCGAGCTTTAGTTGCAGAGGTAAAAAGACAGTCAAAAAACTTTAAACCCGAACTGTTTGCCAAAAAAGTTGAAACAATACAAAAAAAGATTCTGTTCAAGTACACCATAGAGAGCAAGTTGCTGACCATGGATGACATGTAGCGTATAGCCTATACTTTTCTTTCCTTTCTTTTCAGTAAAGAATGCAGCCAATTATTCTACCTTATCACTGAGCCGGATGTTTGTCTGCCACAAGGATATGTTCTATCGTTTCCTGAACGATGGCAACATCAATTGGCGAG
>UQWT01000009.1 GCA_900544815.1 uncultured Bacteroidales bacterium
ATAAGGATAATCCCATTAAAATAGGGTTATTCAATAATATATAGTTGATATTATTAACATTTTGTCTCGACTTTAATGTGTCGATTTTACTTTTCCGAAAATTGTCGATTTAAAATTTGCTTATTACAACACGGGTACTTTTTCTGTAATTCTCGGTGGTGTAAAATCCACTTTGTGATTACGGAAAGGTTGGACAACAGAGCGAGCCTTTGCTGCATCCTTTGTCAGTCGCTCTAATTCCAGTTCTTTTGCGTGTAGCTTGCCAGACTTGTCGTCAAGTTTAGCCTGATACTAGGCAATGAGTTTCTGTATATCAGCTTTCTGCGCTTCATACCTGTCAAGTGTAATTCTTCCGGAAACCAGTTCCTTTTCCGCCTCTTCAAGTTGCAGCCTATAACTGAAAATCTTTGATTCTAAATGTTGCATCATGGATTGAAGCCCCTTGACCGCTTTCTCTGCCTGCTTTGCCTCTTTAGTTAACTTGCGGATATAATCTCGCTTGTTCAGGTGCTGCACGTTGCGCCCGTCAATACTGTCTCCGCGTTCAAGGCCGTATTTACTGCCGACATCTTCATATAGTGAAGTGTGCATTTCTTTCAATATCCTTCCATATTCATAGCGGTCTTTCCCGAACTTTGCCGACCACATCACACACTCCCGTCCGCTCTTGGGGCGGATGCCTACCGGAACAATCAGGGTATGAATATGCGGACTGCTCTCGTCAAGATGCACCTGAAAACCGACAATGTTTTCCCGTCCGTATCTGTTGGCACACCAGTCATAGACATCCTTCGCCCAATTCTCGATTTCCTCGCAACGGTGCAGATGGCTGTTGTCCGCACTTTTCTCCAAATAGACGGACTGATTCCCGAAAGCCATTTCAAGCGTCCGGTCATGGTTTCCTCCGAAGACAAACTTAGCGCAACAGTTCGGCGGGATCTTGCTGTTCGACTTGAACGGGTTCCAGCTTAATTCGTCCGACCGATATGTGCCTTGCTTGGTTGCCCGTAAAAAAGTTTGGAAAATGTTCATGCAACTTTTACCGTTCTCATATCGGCTTCTCCCGATTCTATTTCTCGAATAATCCGAAGAAAGGCCTTCCAATGTGAACTCCACAAAATCTTTTCCTTGATCACGACGTGCCAAAGGCTTGTCTGCAAGAAAACCGGAAACGACATCCGCTGTAATTTAGTTCGGATGCTTTTCGTTATACTAGGCAAGTTGCGAATCGATACGTTCAACACGTGCAAGCAGAAGTTGGTTCAGCCGTTTAGCCTCATTGCCGTGACTTGCACGGATTTCACCCCGTCCCTGATTGCCGTTCTGATTCCAGTCTGTAACCTTGACAAAGACATTCGTTGTCTTACGGATTATCTGCCTGCTCCAAGTATATTCCAACTCGACAGGATAGGCTTTTTCCTTGTCAACTACTTTCGGTGTGCGAAGGCGGTATTTGCCCAACGGATATAGTCTTTT
Source organism: uncultured Bacteroidales bacterium (assembly GCA_900544815.1). Taxonomy (GTDB): domain Bacteria; phylum Bacteroidota; class Bacteroidia; order Bacteroidales; family UBA932; genus Egerieousia. The sequence continues at coordinate 1,477 of UQWT01000009.1, forward strand.
CGGTCTTCCCATATATCACCCTCCTTTTAGCAATATTCCTGAGGAGAAACAAAGATATGGAATTATAGACAAACAAACCGCGCCATACAGCGCCATAAAACACCAGCGCGATGAACAAATTATTTTGTTCATCGCGCTGATATTCACTTACCTAACCTATTTAAAGGCTATTAATATTCGTCTTCGTTAAAGAAAAAGTCCTCTTTGCTTGGGTAGTCTGGCCAGATCTCCTCTATATTGTCATAGACCTCTCCATCATCCTCCAAATCATTAAGGTTCTCTATAACTTCAAGCGGTGCGCCGGAACGAGTTGCGTAATCAATAAGCTCGTCTTTGGTGGCAGGCCACGGTGCATCTTCTAGTTTAGATGCCAATTCTAGTGTCCAATACATCTTCTAAAAATTTAATAATTAGGTGTTTACTCCGTTGTTTGTAAATGGGGCGCAAATATAAATCCTTTTTCTTGAAAATACAATACTTAAAGCAATATTTCTACGGTAGCCAGAAAGTCTCCTCAAAGCCGCATTGGTAACATAGATATCTTGCTAAAACAAACAGATAGTCAGACAACCTGTTAAGGTACTTTATACAGAGTTTAAGTTGCTCATCATCGCTTTCAATGGCAATTGAATGGCGCTCGCATCTGCGGCATATGGTGCGTGCAACATGGCATTCAGATGAGATTCTTGGCATCCCCGGAATAATAAAAGCTTTTTGCTCAGGTATTTGTGAGCTCATATTGTCCATTAATGCTTCAAGAGAAGTAATATCCTCCTCAGTGATATTCTTCAGCTGTTTTTTGTTGTTGTCAGATGCCAGATGTGCAGATGCCAACATTAGTTTTTCTTGAATACTGCCAAGAATATTTCTGATTTCTGCAATCTGACAGTCGGATACTATAAGTCCCATAAACGAAATAAGCTCATCAACATCTCCGTAAGCCTCTACTCTTGGATGATTTTTGGGAACCCTTGTACCGCCAACCAAAGATGTGGTTCCTTTATCACCGGTCTTTGTATATACCTTGCTCATAAAAATTAAATTTGAATAATTGACAAATATAATAAAAAAGGATGCAAGTTACTCAATTACGTATGCTTTTAACAATTCAAACTGCTCGTGGTTTAATATGCCTGCATTCAAAAGATTCTCCAAACTGCACATATCCGCACCATTCTCCTCCCTGAACGCAATAATTTTTTTTGCGGCGCCGTAACCTATATACGGATTTCTCCTTAAAAAATTAAAGCTCGAATCTGCAATGGACAGCCTTCTCACATTGCCGTCTATAGCAATGCGTCCCCTTATTGAACCAAATCTGGCAGAATCAATTCCATGTATCTCAAGCAGCTGAAACTCAGAAACAAAAGATCCGCCCAACCGCTCCCTGTACTCAATAATCCGCTTTGCAAAGTACGGCCCAATTCCATAAAGAGTTGTAAGAACAGCGCTGTCTGCCGTGTTAAGGTTTATCTTTTCCGCCCTTTTGTAGCCGTACTGCCGGTGCCCGTATGGGGTGTTGTTCCTCCTTATTTTTATTATTCCGCTTCCCGACAAACCATCCTTTCCCCTCTCTGATTTTCTCTGTCTGCCAACGCTGTTGCCACCTTTAAGACAGCTGTCTGCATTCCCGGTAGTTTTTGCCTCGCTTGTAGTGATAAAAATGGAGTCATTGTCGGGAAGAGAGACATAATCATCTCCGCCCTCTTCATCCAAAGGGGCAAACCTGCCAACTAAAAATGTTACAAATTGAAAACAGATTATAAACACAATTAGCGAAATAATGGCAATTGCTTCACTCCTCGATGCTCTCCTCTTCCCCTCTGCCTCTCTCATAATTGCATCCGCTAATGATTAGAACTATTTCACCCTTAGGCTCATGGGCCTTGTAGTGGTCCTCTAATTCTGCCAAAGTACCTCTTCTGCTCTCTTCGTGAATCTTTGAGATCTCCCTGCATACACAAGCCATGCGTCCTGCACCAAAAAACTCTTTAAATTGTCCAAGTGTCTTTGCAAGCCTGTATGGAGATTCGTAATAGATCTGTGTACGCTCCTCCGTTGCCATCTCCTTGAACTTGGTAAGTCGCCCCTTTTTTACCGGGAGAAATCCCTCAAAGCAGAACCTGTCTGTGGGCAACCCCGAATTTACAAGTGCAGGGACAAAGGCTGTTGCCCCGGGAAGCGTTTCAACCTCAATGCCGTTTTCAACACAGGTGCGGACTAAAAAGAACCCTGGATCAGAGATAGATGGGGTACCTGCATCTGAGATGAGTGCAACGTCTGCCCCTGCAAGGATTCTGTCGCAGACTCCTTGTGCTGTCTTGTGCTCATTGAACTTGTGATGAGACTCCGTTCGTGTATGAATATCAAATTTCTTAAGAAGAACGGAACTGGTTCTGGTATCCTCTGCCAAAATCAACTCCACCTCCTTGAGGACCCTTATTGCCCTAAGAGTCATGTCTTCCAAATTTCCTACGGGCGTAGGAACCAGATAAAGTTTTCCCATTTTATATAAATTAGTTTGCTATATTTGCAGCCTAAAAGCCGGGCTGGTTTTTATTTCAGCAAAAAACCGGAACGACTTTTTAGAAAACAGGTACAAAAGTAGTAAAATGTTTTTAGAAAGCGCAAAGCAGGCAGGTTGGATTGAAGTTATATGCGGTTCCATGTTTTCCGGTAAGACAGAGGAACTTATAAGAAGGCTCAAAAGGGCGAAGTTTGCCAATCAAAGAGTTGAGATATTCAAACCTGCAATAGATATAAGATATTCTGCAGAGGATGTGGTTTCTCACGATTCCAACAGCATTGTTTCAACGCCTGTGGAGACTGCAAGTAGCATACTGTTGCTTGCAAGCGATGTAGATGTTGTAGGCATAGATGAGGTGCAGTTTTTTGATCAGAGTGTAGTTGATGTCTGTATGCAGTTGGCAGACAGCGGTGTAAGAGTTATCTGCGCCGGGTTGGATATGGATTACCTTGGGAATCCGTTTGGACCTATGCCCTCTCTTATGGCTGTTGCCGAGTATGTTACAAAGGTACATGCCATCTGTGTGAAATGCGGCAATTTAGCACAACATTCGCACAGAATTGCCGGAGGTGATAAATTAGTTGTATTAGGAGAACAGGATAGTTATCAGCCCCTTTGCAGACACTGTTTCAATAAGGCAATGAATGAGCAGGGTAGAGCGAAAGAGGAGGAAAGCAGATTACTTTAAATGATTTAATTGAAAGAATAGAATAATGGGATACAATAAGATAGAAGAATTTGACGAGAAAACTACACAGGCTCTGATGTATCATTACAAGAGTATTTTGGAACTGTTGGGAGAGGATGTAGATAGAGAGGGGCTTCTTAAAACACCGTTAAGGGTGGCAAAGGCAATGCAGTTTCTTACACAGGGCTATAAGATGGATCCTGTTGCAATCCTTAACTCGGCAAAATTCAAGGAGGAGTATCAGCAGATAGTCTTAGTAAAGGATATCGAGATATATTCTTTGTGTGAACACCATATGCTGCCATTTTACGGCAAGGCTCACGTTGCATATATTCCAAACGGTTACATAACAGGGCTTAGCAAGATTCCAAGAGTTGTAGATGCTTTTGCAAGGAGGTTGCAGGTTCAGGAGAGGCTTACAGTGCAGATAAGGGATTGTATTCAGGAGACGTTAAATCCTCTTGGTGTTGCCGTTGTAATAGAGGCTGCCCACATGTGCATGCAGATGAGGGGGGTGCAGAAACAGAACTCCGTTACAACAACCTCAGCCTTTACAGGAGCATTCCTAAACAGTCCAAAAACCAGAGAGGAGTTTATGAGGCTTATAGGCAATAACCTGCATTAGGTATAGGAGGTTTTGGATAAAGATTTTAATTTTAAAACGAGATATTCCCTAAAAATTATTTAACTATGGCAAAGTACAGAATTTTAGTTGTTGATGATGAGGAGGATATTTGTGAGATATTGGCATTTAATCTAAGAAATGCCGGCTACGACGTAGATACCGTAAATAGTGCCGAGGATGCCCTTTTTAAGATGAAAAACGATTATGACCTGTTGCTTCTTGACATAATGATGGAGGGTATTTCAGGGCTTAAGCTTGCGCAACTTCTTAGAGAGGATTACAACAACAATACACCAATAATATTTATATCGGCACTGGATACAGAGTCTGACATTCTTAACGGATTCAATAAGGGTGGAGATGACTACATACCAAAACCTTTCTCAATTAAACAGGTGTTGGCAAGGGTGAAGGCTGTTCTTGCCAGGTGTTCTGCAAACCATTCGGATGAGACAGCAAAATCTAAAGAACAGCATAAGGCTGCAGACGAAAGGGTATATGTCCTTAACGACCTTAAAGTTGATTTTGAGAACAAGCGTGTCTTTATAGGTGGAGAGGAGGTTGTTCTTACCAAAAAAGAGAACGAGATACTTATCCTGCTTACAAAGAATATAGCAAAGATCTTCTCTAGGGAAGAGATTCTTAAAGAGGTCTGGAAAGAGGAGAGCTATGTTTTGGAGAGGACTGTTGATGTCCATATAGCAAGACTCAGAAAAAAATTGGGAAAATATGGTGAGATGATAATCAACCGTTCGGGGTACGGCTACTGCTTTAATCCTCAGAATTAGTTTATGAAGTATCATCCAAAGCTAAAATACAAATACCAACTTGTCTTATATTTTGTGTTGGTACTCTCCTTTATGGCTCTTGTATTTACAATATATATAGTACAGAGGAATAAGGATTATAGCTTTAAGACACTAAGAGACAGTCTTATAAAGGATAATGAGAAGATTTACGAAACGGTAAAGAACACATACGACTTTTTCTATCTCAATACAGATGCGATAAGCTTGGGAGATACTGTAAGGGTAACGCTTATAGATACCTCTCATAATATGATTTACGATAACAGTAATCTTGTAAATATAACAGATGATTGCGAATGGGAATTACCGGAACTTGTAAAGGCTGAGGCAGACGGAGAGGGGACGGCGTTGCGGTTCTCGGTGCCGCTGAGGGATGAGTACCTTTACTACGCTAAAAAATATGACAGGTTCTACATAAGAACAGGTGTAAAGTTTCATACAGAAAACATTCCTCAAATAAATGATGACAACCAATATCTTTATGTAATAATTTTCCTTGTGGGACTGCTGTTTGCCTCATTGGCTTTCATTATAAGGAAACTGACAAGACCTTTGGCGGCTTTTAATAAATTTGCCGATGTGTTACGTAGCCCTAATAAAGATTTCAGCAATATAAAATTTCCTAATAATGAATTTGGTGAGGTAGGCAAGAAGATTGCCGAGCTTTTTGACCAGTTGGAGAAGACAAAGACCTATAAGCAGCAGATGAGCGACAATATTGCCCATGAGCTCAAGACCCCAATTACCGGAATAATGACATATTTGGAGACCATTCTCAATACAGAGGAGATGACACCGCAACAAGTTAAATACTTTGTTGAAAAGGCGTACAACCAGTCGAAGAGGCTCACCTCGCTTGTAAAGGAGGTCTCTATGCTTAATAAATTAGATGCCGGTACGGAACAGTTCCCAATAGAGGAGATCTACTTTTCAAAAATATTTGCAGAGGTAAAGGAGGAGTTGGGATATAAGCTGCAGGAGGCAAATATAGAGTTTAACCCATGCGTAAGCAAAGATCTTAAGATGTACGGATGCCGCCAATTGATTTATTCTCTCTTTAAAAATTTGGTAGACAATTCAATTGAACATGGGGGAAACAATATAACCATCACAATATGGGGCAGTATACTGCAATTGTCTGGAGACAGCAGCTATAGGGTGAAATTTACATACAAGGATACAGGCAAGGGGATACCGGAGAAGGACCTCCCAAGAATATTCGAGAGATTTTACAGAATAGACAAGGGCCGGACGAGGAGGATGGGTGGTTCTGGTCTCGGATTGGCAATAGTGAAGAATGCGGTACTATACCACAGGGGTACTATCTCTGCTGAGAATGCTCCGGAGGGGGGTATTATATTTAAATTCGACCTTTTGTCTTTGGATAAATTGGATCCTAATGTACCATACCAATATTAATGATATAATATATGAGAATACTTATTACAGCAGCAGAGCAGGAGGAGTTGGATTGTGCAGCGCTTGCCCTGCGCAAATACAGGGGTGGAAGTGAACACCATAAAGTGGATTTAGTGCTTACGGGAATAGGAGTTGCATCAACTGCATATAAAGTTACTAAACAGATCTATTTGGCAAGGCAGGAGGGGCAACCTTACGATGTTGCCGTAAATATAGGATTGGCAGGTAGTTATGATTTGAGGAAATTTCCGTTGGGAAGCGCAGGTGTTATTGAGGCTGAGCATTTTGGAGATTTGGGAATAGAGTTGGATACTTCTGCGGGATTCCAGACATTGTTTGATTATAAGATACTTGAATCAGAAACTTTTCCATATAAGGGGGGGGCCCTTTTGCGTTCCATGACAATGGCAAACGTTCCGGTGGATGGTGATACAGGCCTTTTGGAGCGTATTGAGAGTTTTGCAGCATTTTTTCCAAATGCGGTTGGTGTTACGGTGCAGACCTTTTCCGGTAATCCGCAAAAGGTAGAGACGGTGCACTCTAAATTCTCCCCTCAGATAGAGAGCATGGAGGGGGCGGCATTCTACTACGTCTGTATCTGGGAGCATCTGCCTGCTCTTGAACTTAGAAGTATCTCAAATGAGGTTGGCGAGAGAGACAGGACTAAATGGGATGCTTCAAAAGCCCTTAAGGCTTTGGAGACAGGTATGGAGTTGTTCTTTAGAACATTATTATGATTTATGAAGTTTTTTTAAATTAAGTTGCCAAGGGTAGAAAATTTTAAAGAGAATTAGGTAACTTTGCAGAAACAGAAACTTAAAAATGAGCATAATAACATGCAGAAATGTTACCAAACGTTATGGTAACTTCACAGCACTTAACAACGTATCCTTGGAGATACAGGAGGGGAAAATCTTTGGCTTGTTGGGGCCTAACGGTGCCGGCAAGACAACGCTTATAAGAATGCTTAACCAGATTACAAGACCGGATGAGGGTGAGATCCTTTTTAAAGGGGAACCGCTTAAAGAGACAGACATAGAGCGGATAGGCTATCTCCCTGAGGAGAGAGGCCTGTATAAAAAGATGAAGGTAGGGGAGCAGGCTCTATATCTTGCCCGGCTTAAAGGGATGGATAGAACCGAGGCAATGGAGAGACTTAAAGAGTGGTTTGTAAAGTTTGGCATTCAGGCATGGTGGAACAAAAAGGTAGAGGAGCTCTCCAAAGGTATGGCCCAAAAGGTACAGTTCATTACAACAGTGCTTCACAGACCGCAACTTATGATCCTGGATGAGCCGTTTTCGGGCTTTGATCCCGTGAATGTTAATCTTATAAGAAACGAGATTCTTAGGATGAGGGATGAGGGGACAACAATTATACTGTCAACGCATAATATGGAGTCTGTTGAGGAGCTTTGCGACAATATAGCTCTGATAAACAAGTCTAATCTTATTGTTACAGGCAATACTGCCGAGATAAGAAGGGAATATGGGAAGAACGAGGTTGAGGTAAGGTATCATGGAGCAGAGATCAAAAGTACTCAATATTATGATATAGTTGAGGATAATGTGGAGAAGGATGAACGCAGGGCTATTCTTGCAAAAAAAGAAAACTCCTCAAATGCCGCCATTTTGGGCTGTCTTTTGGAAACAGGGTGCGATATAGTTTCTTATCAGGAACTTATACCAAGGATGAATGATATCTTCATAAAATTAGTTACTCAGAATTAAGGAGGTAAGATATGAGCAAAAGTAAAATAGCAATCATAATAGGAAAGGAGTATTCAACAAGGGTAAAGAAGAGATCATTTATTCTTGTAACACTTTTGACCCCTCTTTTATTGGCGGCATTGATGGTAGTGCCTTCGCTTATTATGCTATATTCTGGGAGTGAAAGCACAAGAATAAGGGTTTCGGATAATTCCGGTATTGTAATGCCGTACTTTGAAAATACAAAAGAGGTTACATACGAGGGTATGGGCAGTGCCGATATAGATACCATAAAGGATAATTTTGATAGTTACAACTGCGATGTAGTGTTGTATATCTCTCCGTTAGACACACTCAAGAACGCCACAGTAGTTGCTTTTTCAAATAAGCAGGTGAATTTGGATTTGCGTACCTCTATTAAGGAAATAATAGATAAAGCCTTGGAAAACAATAAATTGGCAGCCTATAATATTCCCAATATAGACCAGATAATGGATGAGGTAAAGACAGATGTGAGTGTTAAGACATACGAGATAACGGACAATGGGGAGACAAAAGAGTCCAAGGTTGAGATCTATATGGCGATAGGTTATCTTGCAAGTTTTCTAATCTATATGTTTGTCTTTATGTTTGGCAGCATGGTAATGCGGAGCGTTATTGAGGAGAAGAGCAACAGGATTGTTGAGGTGATAGTCTCATCTGTAAAACCAATGCAACTTATGATGGGCAAGATAATAGGAGTTGCTCTTGTAGCGTTAACGCAGTTTGTTATTTGGATTGCACTTACGCTGGCAATAGTTATTGGTTTTGGAGCGGCAACCGGTATAACGGGAGGAGACGGCGCACAGTCGCAACAAGTTCAGTTGGCCATGTCCAATCCGGTGGCGGGTGACCAGATACAGGCCATAACAGACAATATCCCTGCAGATGAAGATGGTATACAATCATATATCAATGCAATAAGTCAGGTTAATTTTGTACAGATTATATTGGTGTTTGTCATCTATTTTGTGCTTGGCTATCTGCTGTATGCAAGTATGTTTGCTGCGGTTGGAGCAGCCTGCGACAATGAAGCAGATACACAACAATTGGTTCTGCCGGTAACATTGCCGCTTATAGTTGGTCTGTTTATAATGCTTCATACTTTTCAGCATCCCGACAGTGTACTCTCTTTCTGGGGTAGTATGATACCGTTCACCTCGCCAATGGTGATGATGGCAAGAATTTCATACGGCGTACCTTTCTGGGAATTGGCGGTGTCTGTATGCGTGCTAATTGCTACATTTGTATTTATAGCTTATCTCTCCTCAAAAATATACAGGACAGGTATTCTTATGTATGGGAAGAAGAACGGATGGAAAGAGCTTTTTAAATGGATGAGAAACAGGTAATAAGTTAAATATGAAAAAGATTGGTTACATATTTTTAATCGCCCTTTTTGCAATCGCCGCCATAATGCCGGACGGGGCAACGGCCTCTGCGCCGCGCGGAAGAAAAAAGAGAAACAAGGAGATAAGAATAGAGTGGTCTGAGACAAAGATAGATTCAACCTGGAATCCGTCTGCAGAAAATGCTGCAAGTCTCATAATAAAGAGGTACAAGCCCTCTGTAGACTCTTTGGATATGGTTGTTGGACATACAAAAAAAGAGCTGAGAAAGAGTGCTCCTGAGAGCCCTTTATCCAATTTTACAGCAGATATTGTATTTAAAATATCAGATAGCTATCTACAATCCAAGCAACTTGGCCATGTAGACATGGCTCTTACAAACTTTGGCGGTATAAGGACAGATATAAAGAAGGGGGCGGTTACCGTATCTGATATATTCTCGGTATATCCGTTCGACAATAAGCTTGTTGTGATAGACATAAGGGGCAAATACATAAAGGAGATAGTGGAGATGTTTATAGAGAACAACAGAATGGAGGTTTTGTCGGGAGTAAAGCTTATAATACATAAAGACAAAAGTTACGACCTTACGATAGGTGGGCAACCTGTTGAGGATGAGAAGATCTATAAACTTGCAACTATAGATTTCATGCTTAACGGTGGCGACAAGGTATATGAACTGCAGAAATGTGAAAATGTCATAGAGACCAACATTGTTATGAGAGATGCCGTAATAAGGTATTTTAAGGAGAAGGAGGCTGCAGGTGAATTGGTAGATTCAGACTGTGACGGAAGGGTTGTGATAGAGAAGTAGTTAATAGTTAATGGTTTATAGTCAAAATAAGCTAAGGCCAAAGCCAACGCTAACGCCAAAGCTAAGTTATATTAATTGTAATTTGAAAATTTATGAATAAAAAAATATATGCTATTCTATTGTTTGCCCTTTTGTTAGGGGTAAGCGGGCTGTATGCTCAAGATCTTGTGATACTTCATTCCAATGACACCCACAGTCAGATTGAACCTCAGACTGTAGGTGAAAATAAGGGGCTTGGCGGATATGAAAGGAGAGAAAACTATATAGAAAAGGTAAGGAAAGAGTACCCTAATGTATTGCTTATGGATGCAGGAGATTACAGCCAGGGTACACCATATTTTACCCTTTTCAAGGGCGACGTGGAGATAGAGCTTATGAATGCCCTCGGTTATGATGTAGCAACAATAGGCAATCATGAGTTTGACAATGGAACAGCAGAACTTGCGCGTAGGGTAAAAATGGCCTCTTTCCCAATTGTCTGTGCGAACTACGATTTTACCGGAACAGCCTTGGAGGGGATTATTAAACCTTATACTGTTATTGAGAAAGGGGGGCTTAAGATAGGTGTGATAGGTGTGCTTACAGATATAATGTCGTTGGTAAGCCCAAAGAATGTAAAGGGAATAAAATATATTGAACCATACAACGTTGTCAACAAACTTGCCTCCAAATTAAAGAAAAAGGAGAAATGCGATCTTGTAATCCTGTTGACACATCTTGGATTCGATGGCGGTTCAAAGCATGCTCCGTCAGATGATATGGTAGCAGCGCAGAGCAAAGATATAGATATTATAATTGGCGGACATTCACATACATACATTACAGAGAAAAAGCTTGTGCCCAACAAGAACGGTAAAGATGTAGTTATAGTAACTGCCAATGAAAAAGGAAACTATGTGGGGAAACTTGACCTCTATCTACAATAGGTACCGCTATCTTTTTTATGGAATTTTTTTGCTCACTGTAATTTTGCCGGTGAGCAATTGTTCATATAAACAGCGCAGTGCTGAGAGGAAGAGGACCGAGTTGGAGGAGACTATAAACACCTTTTTGGCCATAAGTAACAAGACGCATCACGGGAACGACCCTAAAGTATTCAGAACAGCGCTCGACTTACGTTCCAAGGCGGTGGAAATTGCAGATACTGCTGCGATTATAAGAATTACATCGTATATCTGCGCAAGATACAACTCTGTAGGAGACTATATAAACGCCCTAAGGTACCTCAACCTTATCCCTGTCTCATCGGACAGTACTGCCAGAAACGTATCATTTAGAAAGACGGGATTGTTCAGAAAATTAAATCAGTTGGACAGCGCCCTGTACTATACTCACAAATCTGTGGAATACGGGGTGGAGGAGAATGTGTGCGATGCGGTGTTTGGTGAGATATATCTAAGGATGGATTCGCTTGACAAAGCTGAATATTATCTTTTAAAGTCAATAAAAGTGAATAGCCTTAATGCAAAGCCGTATAGGGATCTTGCCATCCTTTATGACAAAAGAGGTATTCCCGACAAGGCCGAGGAGATCTATAACACAGTAAACACAATTGCAAAAAATGCCAGGTCATATAACAGCCGGTTTCTCATTGCAATTATATACAGTTATAATTATGCACGGTATCTTGTGGGGCAGGAGAGGTACAGCGAAGCAGAGCGGATCTTGAGAGACGGATGCAAATCGTATGCAGGTATGATTCCCGACAAATCCTCTAAAAATGAGTTGACCCCTTACAGCAAGTTTTATATTTCATCTCTTGAGCTGCTTGATTCTCTGTATAATTCTAACAAGTCTGTCTCTGTTGCCGAGCGTATTGGCGTAAAGGACTCATTGCTGTCTGCCAAGAAACGGTATGACATGTATTCCAAGAACAAAAGTGTAGACAACTCATACGTCTTTGATAAAATACAGCGTGAACACAACAAGGCATTGGAGGATGCCAGGTACAAAAGAAGAGTGTTCATAATCACAACAGTTGTTGGAGTGTATTTTTTTGTAACGCTTATACTTCTTATATTCCTGTATTACAGAAGAAAAAACAGAGCAAAAAACAGAATCATCATCCAAGAGGCAGAGAAGAAAGCAAAATCTCTTGGAACTGCTATATACGACAGTACCATAATAAGACAACGGGATTCAGATGGAAAATACATAACTCTGTTCAAACAGATAGAAAAACTGTTTACAGAGGAGGAGATCTTTAAGAACGACAACCTTAACAGAAAACAGATAGCCGTTGCCCTTGGTACAAACGAGAATTATATACAGACGGCCATAAGGTTGTATACCAATGGAATGACAGTATCTGACTATATTAATTCATATCGCATAAAATGTGCATGTGAGTATATAGAGGAGAACCCAGATGTTAAAGTTGTAGAAATAGCTTATGCCTGCGGTTTTGCCAATAGAGATACGTTTTATAAAACCTTTGAAAGGATAATGCATGTTACTTTCAGGGAATACAAGGAGACCAAATATTGATTAATTTTGCACTCTTAAAAAGTATTTTTCATGACCGACAACGAAAAAATGGCATCAGCCAATCCCTCAGATTACACAGAAGATTCATTTGAGACCCTAAGTTGGAATATGCATATCCGAAAACGCTCAGGTATGTATATTGGCAAGTTAGGAGACGGTTCCTCTCCAGACGATGGAATATATGTCCTGTTTAAGGAGATTGTGGATAATGCCATAGATGAGTTTATAATGGGATATGGCAAGGTGATAAATATAACATTGGAAGATAATGTTGTAACCGTAAGGGATCATGGGCGCGGAATACCGTTAGGCAAGGTGATAGATGCTGTTAGCGTTATGAACACAGGTGCAAAATATGGCAGTACGGCATTTTCAAAATCCGTAGGTCTTAACGGTGTTGGTAGTAAGGCTGTAAATGCTACATCAATAGAGTTTTACGTGCAATCGTTTAGAAATGGTGAGACAACATGGGCGTCATTTTCGGAGGGTGAGCTGTTAGACAGCGGCCACAGCCTTACAACAGAGAAAGACGGTACGTTAGTAAGATACAAGGCAGATCCCAAATTGTATGAAAATTATTCATACAATATGGAATATTTGGAGACAATGCTAAAAAACTACTCTTACCTTAACACAGGGTTGACATTTATTTTTAACGGAAGAGAGTTTAAATCTAAAAACGGATTGTTAGATCTCATAAACGAAAACCTGTCTGAAACACCACTCTATCCACCAATTCATCTGTCGGGACAAGATATAGAGATTGTAATGACTCACGGTACAGAGAACGGTGAGAATATAAGCTCGTTTGTCAATGGACAGAACACAATACACGGAGGTACACATCTGGCTGCGTTCAGAGAGGCAGTTGCAAAAACAATAAAAGATTTCTTTAAAAAGGACTTCGACCCTAAGGATGTAAGACAATCTATAGTAGGTGCCGTTAGCATTAAGATAATAGAACCATCGTTCTCCAACCAGACGAAGACTTTCCTTAACTCCAAGGATATAGCACCCGGAGGTGTTAGCGTAAGGAACTTTATAGGCGATTTTATAGCCGAGCATTTAGATAACTACCTTCACAAGAACCCAAAGGTTGCAGAAGCAATGCTAAAGAAGATTTTGGACTCGGAGAAGGAGCGCAAAGCTATTAGCGGAATACAGAAACTTGCCCGCGAAAAGGCAAAGAAGAATAACCTTAACATAAAGAAGCTGAAAGATTGCAGGCTTCATTTTGGAGACAAGGATTCAAAAAATATAGATACCATGCTCTTCATTACAGAGGGAGATTCTGCGAGTGGTTCTATATCAAAGAGTAGAGATGTAAATACTCAGGCAGTGTTCAGCCTTAGAGGAAAACCGCTCAACAGTTATGGAATGAGCAAAAAGATAGTGTATGACAACGATGAGTTCTATATGCTGCAGGCAGCCCTTAATATTGAGGAGGATCTGGAGAACTTAAGATACAACAAGGTTGTTATTGCAACAGATGCAGATGTGGATGGCATGCATATAAGGTTGTTGCTGTTAACCTTTTTCCTTCAGTTCTTTCCGGATCTTATAAGACAGGGGCATCTGTATATCCTGCAGACACCACTGTTTAGGGTGAGGAACAAGAAGGAGGTACATTATTGCTATACGGCAGAGGAGAAGGAGAAAGCCATAAAGAAGATAGGAAAGAACCCCGAGATTACGAGATTTAAAGGATTAGGAGAGATCTCTCCCGATGAGTTCAAATTTTTTATAGGAGAGGATATAAGATTAGACAGGGTGAGATTGAGCAAGGAGGATACTGTATCTGAACTGTTGGAATTCTATATGGGTAAGAACAGCATGGAGAGACAGAACTTTATAAAAGCTAATTTGAGAAGTGATCTTATACTTGAGGAGCTTGCCGAGGCTGCTCACATAGATATGGAGGCATAGATTATGGGAATAAAAAAGAGAATTTGCAAAACACTGCTTAAGATGATGGGCTGGACCACCGTAGGTGGAACTGTTCCCGAGGACAAAGCCATTATATTAGGGGTACCTCATACATCTGCAAAAGATTTTATAATATCATATCTTTTTTACACAGCTGTGGGCGGAGTGGCTCATGTTATGATTAAGAAAGAGTTCTTTTGGGGACCGCTTGGGCCTGTTCTAAGATCCCTTGGCGCCGTACCTGTAGACAGAAAACATGGTGCAGGTGTTGCAAAGCAGATGATAGATGAGATGAACAAGGTAAAGCAGATGCACCTTGCAATTGCTCCTGAGGGCACAAGAAAAAAAACCGCCAAATGGAAGACGGGATTCCACACAATAGCAAAGGCAACGGGTGCTGCTGTCTATTTGGGCTATTTTGATTGGGGAACAAAACGCGTAAGTGCCGGAGAAAAATTTGAAATATCGGATGACGCGCGGGCAGACCTTGAAAAAATTAAGGCCATATACAGAGGGATGAACCTCATAGGCAAACATAAAGATTGTTTTTCAACCGAACCGCTTGAAACCAATGCGAAAAAATAGATGCGACAATTTTGACAACTATCTTAATTAAAGGATGTTACAAATGTTATACACGAAGTTCCTGTTATTATACTTGTATATTCTCTTTAATAGTTACTTTTGCTGCCGGTTAATGAAAACAAAATAATTTTTGCATTAGTTTTACAGGTCGTTGATTACATCTCAAGTTAATCAGGTGAAAAAGATTCGCAATTCAAGGGTGCCTTGTATAGGAGGGCACCCCTTGTTTTTTTTATATAAAATTAGTGTATAATTCCTTTTGATATCAGCACCTCGGCAATCTGTACAGCATTGGTTGCCGCCCCTTTTCTCAGGTTGTCGCTAACGCACCACAGATTAATGCAATTTGGTACCGATGGGTCTATTCTCACTCTTCCAACAAATACATCGTCATGTTCATTCGCATAAAGAGGCATAGGATATGGCAGACCGCTATTGTCAAACCTGAAATCTACAAGTTTTACACCCGGCGTATTGTTGAGCGTTTCAAATACACCGGCAAGAGTAATATCATTTTCAAATTCAACGTTCAATGATTCGGAGTGGCCTCCAATTACAGGGACTCTTACGGTAGTAGGAGAGACCGCAATCTCGCCGGACAAAATCTTATGCGTTTCATTCACCATCTTCATCTCCTCCTTGGTATATCCGTTATCCAAAAAGAGATCTATATGGGGAATGATATTCAGATCTATTCTGTACGGGTAGGCATTATATGCCGGCTTATTGCCCTCTCTCTCTGCAAACAATTGATCTACAGCTTTATTTCCAGTTCCTGTAACAGACTGGTATGTAGACACCACTATTCTTTTTATCCCATACTTTTCATGGAGCTTGTAAACAGCAACAAGCATTTGGATAGTGGAACAATTTGGATTAGCAATAATATGATCATCTTTGGTGATGATATTACCGTTAATCTCCGGAACAACCAACCTCTTTGAAGGATCCATTCTCCAGCAAGAGGAGTTGTCGATCACATAACAGCCGGCATCAGCAAACTTTGGTGCCCACTCCTTGGAGACCTCGCTCCCGGCAGAAAAAAGAGCAACAGCAGGTTTGGCGGCAACACCGTCTGCAAGTGAAACAACATTAAATTCTTTACCTTTGAATGCTACCTGCTTCCCGACAGACCTTTCAGAAGCAACAGGTATCAGCTCTGTAACAGGAAAATTCCTTTCCTCAAGCACTTTTATCATATTTCGGCCAACCAGTCCGGTTGCACCAACAACAGCAATTTTCATCTACGTTATATTTTGTTATTAGTAAGCTATAATTATTTATGCAATTATCAAAACGCCAAACTCCTATCTGATTATATCATTCAGCAATCCTTGGGCAGTCTGTTTTGTTCCGGCCCCTGCACCTTTTATCACAATGCCTCTCGGATAGAGACCTGTCTTGATTATTATGCAGTTATCTGTACCATTAACATTGTAAAAAGGATGGGAATGGTCATATTCCTTTAATCCAATAAAATAGTAGCCATTGCTATACTCGGCAACATACCTCAACTTCAAACCATTTTGGGAGGCGGTGCTGTATCTTTCACAAAGTGATTTTTCACATTCTGCAAGGCCGGTGTAAAACGAGGAGCTATATGGCAGAAAATTTGGATTGGCATTAATATCCAATATGTTGTCGGGAAGAAAAGTGGAAAAGTCTATATCTTCGCGTTCAATCTGCATTCCGGAGCACCTGCACATTATAAGGAATTTGCGCAAAACGTCTGTTCCTCCAAGATCTATTCGCGGATCCGGCTCTGTATAACCCTCTTCAACGGCATCTTTTACCAGTTGCCCAAAAGATACCTCTCCGTTGTATTTGCTAAACAGATAGTTGAGTGTGCCAGAGAGTATTCCCTCAATAGAGACAATGTTGTCTCCGCTGTCAATAATCTGACGTATAGTGGACAGAACCGGCAGTGCTGCACCTACCGTAGTCTCGTATTTATAGTTTACCCCTTCATTAAGTGCCACATCTGCAAGCTGTTTAAAGTAGTCAAATGAGAGCGAGTTTGCTATCTTGTTGCAGGTCACCACAGATATCTTGTGCTTGAACAGTTCCAAATATCTTCCGCTTATATCTCTATTGGCAGTGCAATCTACAAAAACGGCATTGGCTACAGAGCATGTTGTCACATACTCTATAAAGTCTCCGTCTGTCCTTTTTGATGAGTCATACAGATTATGTAGCAGATCGTTGTAGCACAACGGGTGTTCAACATACCCCTTGCTGTTTGCAACAGCTCTAACATAAAGCTCTACTTTGTATCTCTCCCTAATTTTTGCAGCATTGTTGTAAATCATTTCAGATAAGGCCTTTCCAACTCCACCCAAACCGCATATAAACAGATTTATCCTTCTATAGCGCTCAGAAAAGAACTCGTTGTGAATTGCCCTTATTGCATCATTTGCAAAGGCTGTCCCAACAACAACAGATACGTTCTTTTCGGATGAGCCCTGTGCTATTGCTCTAATGCAGATACCCTCCCTTCCAAGCGCTTCAAACATCTGTCCGCTCGCACCTGCCTGATTCTTCATGTCATCCCCTACAAGCGATATTATAGAGAACCCCTTTTCAACATGCAGCGGATCTACCTTACATAGTGAGATTTCATACGCAAACAACTCATCGGCAGCCGCTTTGGCGCGATCTGCATCTGATTCCGGAATAGCTATGCACATTGTGTGTACGCTCGAAGCCTGAGTGATTAGGATAATGTTCACACTGTTTTTTGCCAATACGTCAAAAAGTCTGCTCGAATACCCGGGTATGCCTACCATCCCGCTTCCCTCCATGCTTAGCAGTGCAATCTTGTCTGTACTCGAAATCCCCCTTATCTTGTCCTTTCCGTGGGGAGGATTGGCCTCAATTAAAGTACCTGCATCGTCAGGCTGAAAAGTATTCTTTACATAGATTGGAATATTTTGCTTTACAACCGGCTGTATGGTAGGCGGGTATACCACCTTTGCCCCAAAATGAGACAGCTCCAATGCCTCCTTGTATGAAATATTCCTTATTGGGGCTGCATCACTCACCACTCTTGGGTCTGCTGTCATCATTCCACATACATCTGTCCATATCTCAAGAGCGCGGGCCCCTGTTCCCGCCGCAAGGATAGATGCGGTATAATCAGAACCGCCTCGCCCTAATGTTACGGTCCTGCTATCTGAGTCAGATGCTATGAACCCCGGTATTATATATAGATCTGCAGTATCCTTGTTAAAAAATGATGCAATTTTAGAGGCGGTAATCTTTTCATTTACAGTGTTCTTATTGTTGAGCCTCTCTGTAAATACCAACTCCCTGGCATCTTTCCATTTATGGCTTATGTTGAGTTGCTTAAGTTTTGCACTTATTATTCTTGTAGACAACAGCTCTCCAAAGCTCATTATATGGTCCATACTGTAGGGGGTAAGCTCTTTAAGCAGAAAGACCCCTTTACATATTTCACCAAGTGTGCAGAAAAGAGAATTGCACCTGTCAATAATCTCCTTACTCTCGTAGCTGTTGCCAATAAGATTGTCAATGATGGCAAGATGTCTCTCCCTAAGCGCATCAATAAGCGTGATATATGAACTGTTGCCGCTTTTTGCCATATTGCCTATCTCAATAAGAGTATCTGTACAGCCGCTTATGGCAGAGGATACTACAACTGTTCTGTCCTTTTGGACAGCCTCTTTTATTATTTTAATAACCTTCTCTATGTTTTCTGCGTCTGCAACAGAAGAACCGCCGAATTTAAGTATATGCATAATGTAAAATCCAAATTAGATAACAGTAAAAACAAAATCTTTAATCAATTTTTCAATCTGCTCGTTTTCAAGTAGAAAGCCGTCATGCCCATATAGGGAGCTTATCTCTTTATACTCGCCGAGCGGCAGCATGGATGCCAATAGCTTCATCTCTGCCGGAGGGAACAGACAATCGGAGTCTATACCAATACATAAAACCGGTATGTCAATATTGGCAAGTGCCCTCTTAACGCCGCCACGTCCGCGTCCAATGTTGTGCGAATCTGTAAGATTAATCATACTCAAGTATGAATAGGCATCAAACCGGTCTGCTAACTTTTTTCCCTGATACCTCTGATACGATACACACCTGTGGTTAAACAGGCTATCCTCATCCTCATCAGCCTGAGCTGCACAATATCCCCCATAGCTTCTGTACGATATAAGTGCAATGCTCCTTGCTGCAGCCAATCCTCTCTTCCCCCCATTTATATCCATGGCTTCGGTAAACGAGTTATCCGCAAACAGCGCCATCCTTTGGGATTCATTAAACGCTACACCCCACGGAGTTATCCTTGCATTAGTTGCAATAAGTGCAACCCTTTTGATATCCACCACTCCGTTCTCTTTAAACGAATATGCCCACTCAATTGCCTGAAAACCGCCAACCGAACCGCCAACCAACAGTTCAATCTCCTTTACTCCAATTGCCGCTGCTAAAATCTCCATTTGAGCAACTATATCCCTTATCGTGAGTTTTGGGAAATCCATAAGAAGAGGCTTTCCGTTATCCGATATGGATGCCGGCCCGGTACTTCCGTAACAAGAACCTAATACGTTGGCGCATATGATAGTATACCTGTCGGTGTCTAAAATTTTATTCTTCCCGACAACACCCTCCCACCAATCCGAAGGGTCTGAATTGGCCGTAAGTGCGTGAGTAATCCAGATAACCTTTTTGCAAGGGGGTATGCTCTCATCTGATATATGATAGCAGATATCTATGCTTTCAAATGTATAGCCGCATTCTGTTGTGAAAGTATGGTTATAGGTATATTTTCTTTTAATCATCATCCATTGTGCTATTGCAATAGCGAAAGCGCCTGTGCGAAATCTGCTATTATATCCTCAACATCCTCTATACCAATACTTAATCTTATGGTTCCCGGCTTTAAGCCAACTTTGCGGAGCTCCTCATCTGATAGCTGTGCGTGGATTGTGCTTGCAGGGTGAGATACCAATGTGCGGTTGTCTCCAAGGTTTGCAGTCAATGTTATAAGCTTAAGAGATTCCACAACTTTTACGGTATCCTCTTTGGTTGCCGTGAGATCTACTGTAAAGACCCCTCCGAAACCATGTTTCATATATTTGACTCCGTTCTTATATGATGGATGATCTGGCAGACCGGGGTAATTGACCTTTGCAACCTCAGGGCGCTCCTGCAACCACTTTGCAAATTTTAGAGCGTTATCTGCTACTCTCTGTGCCCTAAGCGACAATGTTTCGCATCCTGTTAATAGTAGAAAAGCATTGAATGGAGAGAGAGAACAACCGTAATCCCTTAAGGAGATGCATCTTACTCTGGCAGCAAAGGTTGCATTACCAAACTCTTTAAAGAAAGATATTCCGTGGTATGATTCGTCGGGAAGCACAAAAGAATCAAATTTGCCGTTGTCCCAATTGAAATTTCCGCAGTCCACAATAACACCTGCCAATGAATTGCCGTGTCCACCAATAGATTTGGTTGCCGAATGTACAATTATGTTTGCACCAAAGTCTTTTGGCCTGCATATATATCCGCCGCAACCAAGGGTATTGTCTACGATAAGTGGAACGTTGTGCCTTTTGCAAACTGCCGAGAGACTTTCAAAATCAGGAACAGAAAAATCTGAATTGGCAATTGTCTCAACGTAAACACCTTTGGTATTCTCATCTATCAATTCCTCTATATCAGCTCCGCAGATACCTCTGCCTGCAGGAATATCCTTTTTAGGGAATTTTACCGTTATTCCTAATTTTTTAAGTGTCTGCTTGAATTGATTGTATGTGCCTCCGTAGAGAGCTGCCGAGCTTACGATATTGTCTCCGCTATTGCAAAGCGTTGCAATTGTTAGAAATTCTGCGCTCATGCCGCTTGCGGTTGCAACAGCTGCAGAACCGCCCTCCAAAGCTGCAATCCTCTGTTCAAAAGCGTCTACTGTTGGGTTATTAAGCCTTGTGTATATGTATCCGGGCTCTTTAAGTGCAAACAGGTTTCCTGCATGCTCTATGGTTTGAAAATCGTAAGCTGTTGTCTGATAAATAGGTATTGCGATTGCACCGGTAGACTTGTCTGATTGTTGTCCTGCATGAAGTTGTAGAGTATCAAATTTATAGTTACACATGATGATATCCTTTTTAAGTGTTCTTATTAATTATTTGCCATTGTACACACCATCTTTACCATAATTGAATTTGGCAACCTTTAAAAATAACCTGCATCATCTTAAGGAATCTTTTTTGGTCTATATCTATTTTCGAAAATATTCTCTTAATCTGAGACAACTTTTTTCATGTTACTTAAACAACGTGGCTCTGTCTTAAAGACAGAAAAAGAAAAGTGTAGTAAAAAATTATCTTATGGAAACAGGGGTATGCAGAATCCCTCCGCACGAATCCCCTTAAGGAGATATTATAGCAGCATCTTAGCGATGCATTCGCATGGACATCATCATAGAACCGCACATGACCATCATCTCTGCAAAAGAGTTCGCAGATGAAACGATGTTAGAATAATATGTGCAGTTGCTCCTTTTCATATCGGGGGCAAATGTAAATAAAAAATCCGGCTGAGTGGCCGGATTTTCTCTATTTTGTTGAAAAAATTACATTTTTGTTAACTCCGTTTCCAGCTGTTTTACAGAGGAAATTTTATCTGTGTAGATGCAAGGGCCTGTAATACAGCCACTTTCGCAAGCCATAACCTCTATGAACGGAGCCGGAACCTTGCCTGTTTTTGAATACACCTTTAACATTGCTATATTCTTTTTGGTAAGGTTTGATACCTGCAGATATTTAAGATCCGGCTTACCAAGGTAGTTCTTTACGGCAGTGGCAACACCTGTGCTCTTGGCGTATGCGTATGAATCTTTGTCTGCCCTTGTTGCAGGAGCGTATGGTTCAACCTTTTCAAAATCTATGTCGAAACCAACGAACAGAGAACCTATCTCTTCAAATGTAAGTACGTAATCTACATTAGGATTGTCCCTTCCCTCTTTTCTTTTGGCAATGCAAGGCCCAACAAACACTGTCTTTGCATTAGGATATTTCTCCTTGGCAATCTGCGCTGTATAGTACATAGGGGAGCCTGTATGGGAGATATATTTTACAATGTCCGGAATATGTTTCTTTGCTGCTTGAACATATGAAGGACAGCAGCTTGTTGTCATAAACGGATCCCCTTTCTCCAATCTTTCAAGCAACTCCGGCCCCTCTGTCCTTGTTGTAGTCATTGCACCCTGCGCAACCTCTATTATATCTGTAAAGCCAATCTGCTTAAGTGCTCCGTAGATCTTTTCAATAGGAACATCGTATTGGCCCAGAATAGCCGGAGCAACCATGGCAACTACCTGTTCGCCTCTTCTTATAGATTGCAGAATGTCAAACATCTGCGATATTTCAAAGATGGCACCAAAAGGGCATGCGTTAAGGCACTTCCCGCAATAGATACATTTTGACTCGTCTATATGCTCTATTCCGTACTCATCTTTTGTTATGGCCTTTACAGGGCAAACCTCCTCGCAAGGTACAGGTATGTATACAATTGCATGGTAAGGGCAACTTTGCTGGCATTTTCCGCAGCTTATGCAAAGCTCATGATCTATCTCTGCCTGTCCTTTGTTGTTAAAGTGTATGGCTCCTTTGGGGCAGTTTATATAGCAGCTCCTTGCAACGCAACCCCTGCACAAATTGGTGATTTCATAATTTACCTGAACGCAAGATGAGCATGCCTCGTCTATCACGCACATAATATTTTCCTTCTCTATGCCTGTTCTGTTCATTGCTTTTTGAGCATAGTAGGAAAGGGGTATAAGCTCGTCTGTCTCGTCTGTCATATCGTACCCAAGTAGCGGCAGTGATTTGTATTTCCATACAGCACGCTCCTTATGGACGCAACAACGCCCCTTTACCTTGAGCTTTCTTGGAGACAATTTAATAGGAAGGCGGTCTATCTCCTCAACAATGTTTCCATCCTTCCACATTTTTATAAGTTTCGCGAGCAAACCATGCCGCACAATCATTACGTTGTTTGTAAACGCCATATATCAATATATAAAAATAAGAAGACAAAAAGATTTTGTTTTAATTTGTAATAAAAAAACATCTTTTTGTCAAATTTTGTATAAATATGCGGCAAAGGTATATAAAAAAGCCTTTATATGCAAAAGCTTCCTTTATGTTATGCTATGGTTAGTTTATAGTTTATGGTTAATTAGCTTTGGCTTTGGCTTTAGCCTATTAAGTTTATAGTTTAAAGTCTGTTAATTAGTTTATAGTTTTAAAGATATTAGATTTTACTTTAAACTTTACTGCTATTAACTTAAAAACTGCCCATACACTATAAACTTTCTTTCCTCTCTTTACCCTCTTTACCCTAAAAATAGCCAACGCCAACGCTAATGCTAACGCCAACGCTTGGCCTCAAACTCCCGCATTCAACACTACAAGGTAAAAAAATTCTTTGAAATAAGAAAAAAAAAATATCTTTGAGGGTTAAAAATTAATCTAACTCTTTTGTAAGTTGTTAATACTGCAGACGCGAGTCTGTAGGTTGGAAGCGACTTTAGAAGTTTAATCAAAATGTAGAATTGATTGATCATAGGCTGGTTGTAGCGGCAAGTCAAAAAACTACATTTCAAAAAATTTGCAAAATGAAAATTAACAAATTGTCGGTTTTCGTGTTGTTGGCAACGTTGCTTATGGCCGGGTGCGCCAAAGATAAGGTTGCCTTTAACAAGGAAAAAGGTGATTCCGGTACCGATGGCAATGTGGAGGTGTTTGTGGAGAAGAGGATTACCCACACTCCTGTCATTACTAAGGTTACGGAATCTGAATTGGATGTAGACGATTTTAACGTTGAGATCTACAATGCCAAGAATGTGAGAATTAAGAGTTGGCAGAAATACTCTGAGGTAAAAGGCTCCAAGTTCAGACTGAATACAGGAGATTTTAAACTGAGAGCTGCTTATGGCGACTCTACAGCAACAGGATTTGATGCTGTCTATTTTGAGGGACTTACCTATTTTAACGTGGAGCAGGGAAAGACTGCAAGCGTTGGTGCAACATGCAAGATGGCCAATGTTAAGATGGCCGTTGTTACGGATAATTCGTTTAATGAGGTCTATTCGGATTATACACTTAAAGCTTACAGGAAGGGGTATAAGGACTCTCTTGTATTTGCAACCGGAGAGAGCAGACAGGGATATATCCCTGCAGGTAAGATAGATTTTAGGATCTACTTAACAGACAAAGATGGGAATGAGCGTGTTTATTCTCCTCAGGCATTAGAGTGCAATAAAAACGATTTTGTGACTGTAAGGCTCGGAAGTACAGGCGCTGCAACATTTGAGATTGCTGCAACCTTTACAATAAATACAGAGACAGACAATAAGGTTAAGGAGTATATTATTCCGGGTATCATGAAGCCAAAGGACAAACCGTCTGTTACGGCAGGGTTTGCCTCCCCTCTTGAGATGGTTGAGGGCACCTCTACACAGGCTAAACTTGTTATAAATGCTCCCGGTTATATTGAGTCTGCGGTATTAAAATCATCTTCTGCAGCAGTGCAACAGCTTGGGCTTGGCGAGACCGGAAAAGATCTTGCGGCATTAAGCGAGAGTGATGAGGATTATATTGCGCTTAAAGAGAAAGGTCTTGTATGGAGCAATATGAAGGGGCAAAAGAATGCAGAGATAGATTTGGGCGGATTCTTGTCCAATATTGAATATGATGCTGCATATAGCGGTACATACAACTTTATGTTGGAGATTACAGATATATTCGGGCAGAAATCTGAGACCGCTTTTGAGTGCTCTGTTAAGATTGTTCCCGTAACAGTTGCAATTATGGATGTAGCATCTACAGATCTTTGGAGCAAGTTTGCGTATGTTACGCTGCAGTCTAACGCTAATGCAGAATATCTTTCAGTCCAGACAAAGGTTTCTGATTGGGCAGATGCAGGTTGTGAGCTTGTAAAGACAGATGGAGATAAATTCACCTTTAAAGTAAAGGACCTTACTCCGGGTACAGATTATACTTTTAGAGGTAAATTCACAGGCAAGAAAAAGACTGTATGTACAGATGAAAAGACCGGGAAAACCGAGGGCGCCGCAGCATTGGCAGAGGGTGGATTGGAAAATTGGAGTGAATCGAAAGTGAATGGTGGTAATGGAACATTCAGCACATCATTGTATTTAAAATCTATTACAGGTTGGGCAACCAGGAATCCAAAAACAATGGATGGTGGGGATAAAGGTTCAACATTTGGTAACTATTGCACCTATTACAGGTGGTATAATGGTACAATAGAGGCGGACAGTCATACGGAAGGTTCAAAGGCTGCTGAGATATCCACATTGGCGTTTTATAACAAAAAGGTAAGCGGTGTATGGGACGCAGATAAAATTTTGAGTAAGGTTAAGGCTGACGGTACCGCATATGCAGGATACTTGTTCCTTGGGACATACGACAAATCAAATGATAAATATAATTTGGAAATTGCTCATTCAGACAGACCTGTAAGTGTATCTTTTGATTACAAATATGCTCCAATGGGATCCGATAAAGCGATTGCGTATGCAAAGGTGTATGATGCCAATGGGAATGTGATTGCAGAGACAGAGTCTTTTGCTTCTGCATCTGCTTCATCATTTACGACCGCTACACTTAATTTATTGTATACAAGAACAGATGTAAAAGCTGCTAAGATTACGGTGTTCTTCCAGTCCGGTACAAATCTTAATAGAAATGAAATGCATTTGGTTAAGGGCGATTACAATTCAACACCAAGGCCAAAAGATAGAGTAGTTGGCAGTGTGCTTACAGTAGATAATGTTAAACTTAATTATTAGAAAATAAGAAATATAAGATATGAAAAAGTTTTTGCTTTTATTTGCAAGTTTGGTTCTTCTTGTTACTGCATGCAGTAAGGAGGAGAGAAACAGTTCAGATGGAAAGGATACCGGCAAGGTGCAGTTAAGCCTTTCATCTGCAGGTACATTCAAATCAGATGATAAAGTTAATGTGGGAGATTTCAAGGTAGTCATAAAGGGTGCATCAGGCGCGGTTGAGGCTTCTTATGAGAAATATTCTCAGATGCCAAGTTTAATAGAACTTTCTGCCGGCAACTATACCATTGAGGCAGGTAATGTTACAACAAGAGAGGCTGAGTTTGGTGCTCCAGAATATTTTAAGAGCGAATCTTTTGAGGTTGAGGCCGGCAAGGTATCCAATGTAAGCCTTGTTTGTACACTTAGCAATGTAAAACTTACAGTACAATGCGGAGAGAGTTTCTTTAAAGAGTTTGGTGATAAGTTCTCGATAACCGCAACTAACGGAAAGGGCAATTTGGAGTTTGACAAATCGATCATAGATGCAGGAACAAGCGGATACTTTAAGGTGTCTGAGAGCGGGCTTAAAATCTATATGACAGGATACAGATTGTCCGATCAATCTGAGGTTACACATACATACGAGATACCTGTAATTAAAGCTCAGGATCATCATATTGTAAAATTCAATGCGGTTGCAACCGGCGCTGCTGAGATAGGTTCAAACGGCATATCAATAGACTATACAGTTGTAGACAGAGATCATACAATTACAATTCCGGGAGAGGATGAAACTCCTGTTGACCCTGTTGACCCGGTTGATCCTGTAGAGGAGTATCTTCCAACAATAGTGATAGATGGAGATAAATATGATATAGACTCACCTATTGTTGTTGTTGGCAAGGATGAGAGCAAGTATCCTTCTGATGTTAATGTTACGATAAAGACTCTTAACGGAAAGACCATAGAGAATCTGTTTGTTACAATGGAATCACCGGCCCTTACAGACGACTTGCTGGCTATTGTGAAACTTAAAAAGTCTTTTGATATGGCAAATCCAACAGAAGAACTAAAGGAAGGCCTTGCTATGGTGGGCTTATTAGCGGCTAATGATAATGTAAAAGGTAAAAATGAGCAGCCGTTTCCTATAGGTACTTTTATTCCTATTTTGTTGCAATTTGACTCCTTTGATGACAACACTACATCTATAACCCACAGGTTCATAGTTAAAGTTGTAGATTCGGAGGGCAAGAATACAGAGAAAACACTAACAATTCAACACAAAGCTGAGTAATGAAGAAGTTATTGATATTATCACTGTCTGTTCTTGCACTTTTCTCCTGCAACAAGGAGGATAACGGGTTGGAGAATGGCTACGGTTTTGTAAAGGTTAATCTTTCACAAGACGAGTCAACCATTACCAAAGCAGACGCAGAGACTGTGTTTGCAGTTGAAGTGCTTAATGAACAGGGGGTTGTTGTAAAATCGTACGATGACCACAGGAAATTGGAAAACGAGCCTTTAAAGCTAAAGGCTGGAAAATATACTGTAAAGGCATCTACCGGTGAGAATGTTGAGGCTGGTTGGGAGAAACCTTTTTATACAGGTTCTACACATATAGATGTTGTCAGGGGCAAGACAAACAACTGTAATGTTGTATGTACATTAGCGAATGTTAAGGTTACTGTTACATTGGCAGATGATGTCCTGCAGAACTTTAGAGAGTTTGCACTTACCGTTACCAACGGCAAAGATAACGGTTCGTTAATCTTCTCCAATATCAACGGAACGTTGGATAAGGCTGCCTACTTTAACTGTACAGGTGAGATAAGCTGGAAACTGTATTTGATTAATACAAACGGAGTTGTATTTGAGAACCAGCTTTCAGATCTTATAAAGGATGTAAAGCCAAGGGAACATTACAATCTTAAGTTCAAGATAGGGGAGGATGGCGACAAACCTGCTGTAGATGTTGCTGTAAGCATAGATGAGACCACAAACGAGACCATACATGATGTTAATATAAATCTTGGCAAGAAAGCTAAACCTCGGTTGACAGGCGGTTCGTTTAATATTACGGAGGAGCAGAAAGTCTTAAAAGGAACAACATCTGTGTATGATGTGAATATTGCGGCAGAAGCGGGATTCAAGAGCTTGAAGCTAATTCATGAAAATGCAGTTCTGTATGCTTTGGGTATTCCATACGAGGTGGATCTTCTTACAGTTGATGCAGATACCAAACAGAACCTTAATGGTAACGGCCTTGAGTGGACAACAGTGGAAGAGAACAGTACAACTGCAACTGTCTCTGTTGGTACATTGGTTTCAAAATTAGCTGCAGGTAACTACTCAATGAATCTTACTGTTGTGGACAAACAGGCTCAGTCTTCAACAGCATCTCTTAAATTCAATATAGTTGAAGAGGTGGCAGGGACTACTACAAATGCCGCTGAACCTTGGGCAAAACGTGCATTCTTGAACGGTACATGGAACAGTGCTGAGATGCCTCAGTCTTTGGGCTTTGAATATAGAAAGGAGACAGAGCAGAGCTGGACCAAGGTAACAGACGGAATTACAACAGATTTATCCAAGAAGAGCTTTAGGGTTGAGGTTAAAGGACTTGAGCCTAAGACTGCATACGTCTGCAGAGCATTGAGCGGAGACAAGGCAGCCAATGAGGTTAGCTTTACAACAGAGGCTGCAGAGCAGCTGCTCAATATGAGTTTTGATGTCTGGACAAAGGACGGCAAGAACTATTTTGCTAATTCTACAGCCAAAAATACAGATGCGAACTTCATTTGGGACAGCGGTAACAAAGGAGCAACTATGGGGGGAAGCTCTACTACAACTCCAACAGACGATGTTGCTGTAAGCGGTGACGGCAAACAGGCTGCCAGAATGGAGTCTAAATCTGTCTTTGGCAATTTGGCTGCCGGCAGCATTTTTACCGGTAAATTTGTCAAAGCCGTACTAAGCCCTAAGATTGGAGGACAGCTTGATTTTGGTGTTCCATACAGCTGCAGACCTTTGCAACTGAAGGGTTATTACAATTATGCACCGGTTGCAATAGATGTTGCAAAGGGTGATTATGCTAACCTTAAAGGAACTAATGATGCATGCCAGATATATGTGTTATTGGCAGATTGGGATGCCCCATTCTCTGTAAATACGGCAACGGAAACATTCATAGATTTTGAGAACGATTCTCATATTATTGCAATGGGCAGATTGGAGGACAATACCAATACCGGCGGATACAAACAGTTTACAATAGATTTGGAGTACCGCAATAACAGAACTCCTAAGTATGTTGTTGTTGTGGCTGCAGCCAGCAAATATGGTGATTATTTTACCGGTGGCGTTGGCAGTGTACTTATGGTAGATGAGTTTGAGTTTGTCTTTTAGAGAAGACAGATGATGTAATTATAAAATTTTTGTCGGGAAGGGTATTAAATTTCTTCCCGACAATTTTTTTATGTAGGTTTGCAGGGTATTATAACAATGATTAAAATGAAGAAATTTAACATTCTGGCGCTGCTTGTGGCGCTTATGGCAGTGCCTTTTTTGACGCTTGCACAGAATGAAGGACTGCCGTCCATTAACAAGAGGGAGATAGATAGGGGGATAAAGCAATCTACGTTTATTCCAAAAGGGCAGTGGCTTATGGGTGGTTCATTTTCCTATAATCAGTATACTGCAGATGATTTTAAGTTTATTGTAATGGAAAATATTTCCGGTGACAGTTATTCTTTTATGGTAAGCCCATATTTTGGCTATTTTGTAAAGGAAAATTTGTGCATTGGGGGCAGGTTTTCCTACAGGAGATCTCTTTTGAGGTTGGATAAACTTAACCTAAAGATAGATGATGACCTTGATTTTAATATAAATGATTACTATTCACTGCAGCATGTGTATACGGGGGCTCTGATTATGAGGAACTATATGAGTCTTGGCAACAGCAAGCGCTTTGGCCTTTTTAATGAGATAAGGTTGGGCTTTGGCGGTGGACAGGGGAAAGTCTTGTCGGGAAGCAACGATGACCTTACAGGTACCTTTCAGAACATTTTTGAGATGGAACTTGGTCTTACTCCGGGTCTGTTGGCATTTATTACAAATGAGGTTGCGGTTGAGGCCTCTGTAAACGTGTTAGGATTCAACTACAAGAAATATTCGCAGACAAGGGATCAGGTCTACAAGGGCAATTTTGAGAAGAGCAGTGTTAACTTTAAGGTGAATATTTTCTCCATTAATATAGGTGTTTCGTTCCATATTCCGTATCTGAATCCTTTGAAAAGGAGAACAGTATCTATGAGTAAATAATTGGTGTTTTGTTGAGTTAAGGATTTAAAATTTTGAGTATGCAAATGAAAAATATAGTTTTGTCCTTTGCGTTTGTAATTCTTGCAGGGTGCATAAAGAACGATGTTCCATACCCAAAGATCAAAGCTGCTATTACAGAGATCGAGGTTAGGGGACAGATCTCCAAGACAATAGATGAAACGGCACGCACGGTGAATTTTGAGATGGCAGATTCTGTAGATCTGTCTAAGGTGAGGCTTTTGAGGTTTGAGGTATCGAATGATGCTGTTGTCACTCCGGAGCCGGAGGCGATTATAGATCTAAGTTCTCCTCTTACATATACATTAAGTACGTATCAGGATTATACATGGACTTTGTCTGCCACACAGACAATAAACAGATATCTTAAGGTTGAGAATCAGGTTGGCGATGCTATAATAGATGCAGATGCAAAGCTTATACTCGTCTCTGTTGCAAGCAACCAAGACCTGTTCAAGACAAAGATCCTGGATATAAAACTAGGCCCTGAGGGGGAGGTTATTACTCCGGATCCTTACACTGTTACAGATTTTTCACTTCCAAAAATGTTTGTTTCCACATTTAAGGGGATCTCTACAACATGGATGATCCGGTTGGTGAAATCAAAGGTTACGATATCTACAGGTACTGCCAATGCTTTTGCAAAGCATGCAATAGTTGATGGTACATGCAAGAGCAGCGGTTCTGCTCCATATTTCCAGTTTAGGGTTGCAGGGCAGACTACATGGACAGATTACAATGATGTAACTGTTAGTGGTGGATCATTCTCTGCCTCATTGGAGGGGCTGGTTCCTCAGACAAATTATGAATATAGAGCGGTGCAAGGTGAGAACTTTGGTGAGGTAAAGAGTTTTACAACGGAGGCTGCACCTACTGTCCCAAATCTTAATTTTGATAATTGGGTGATGGAGGGAAAGAGTTGGTATCCAAATGCCGATCTCACATCTGCCAACTATTTTTGGGATAGCGGAAACCGTGGAGCCAATACTGTGGGTTCTAAAAATCCAACCTCACCTGAGGAGATATTTGTGGTTAAGGGCAAAGCTGCAAAACTTGCTTCTACAACGGTTTTTGGCGTGCTTGCAGCCGGCAGTATCTATACAGGCAAATATGTAAAGACGATTGGGGTAGGGGCGGAGCTTGCTTTTGGTATACCGTTTACCGGCAGACCAAGAGCGCTTAAAGGGTATTACAACTATACCCCTGTAAAAATAGACAAGGTTAAAGAACCTTACACCTCTTTAGAGGGCAAGAACGACCAGTGCCATATATATGTTGTCCTTGCCGATTGGGGCAAGACATTTACCATTAATACATCAACCAAGACTTTATTGGATCTTGATAATGACCCGGGCATAATCGCTGTTGGCGATTTGTTGGATGGTACCGCTACCGGCGACAAGTACAAAGAGTTTGAGATTAAGCTCAATTATAAGAGCCTTACACGTAAACCTACTCATATCCTTATAGTTGCGGCAGCCAGCCGTTATGGGGATTATTTCACAGGTGGAAACGGGACGGTGCTCTATGTAGATGAGTTTGAACTATTGTATTAGTCCATTATGGCATATAATGATAAATAGCTGCGAGATTTTGTGAGAAAGTCTCGCAGCTATTAACTTTTTATACTAATTTTGTAACAAAAATAAAACAATTTATAGCTATATATGAAAGATTTTAAGACCTTGGTGTGCGAAGGTATTCCGGCTCAGATTCCGGATGCGCAGCCGTACGATACAACAGTTAACCATGCTCCAAAAAGAAAGGATATTCTAACAAAGGAGCAGAAGAGGCTGGCTCTTAAGAATGCATTAAGATATTTCCCAAAGGAGCAACATGAATTCTTGGCAAAGGAGTTTGCCCGCGAGTTACATGATTACGGACGTATCTATATGTACAGGTATCGCCCTACTTATGAAATGCATGCCAGAAACATAAAAGATTTTCCTCATAAAAGCGAGCAGGCTGCAGCCATAATGCTTATGATAAGCAACAACTTGGACAAGGCTGTTGCCCAGCATCCGCATGAACTTATCACATACGGAGGAAACGGTGCCGCATTCCAGAATTGGGCACAGTACAGACTTACAATGAAGTATCTGTCCGAGATGACAGATGAGCAGACACTTGTGCTTTACAGTGGTAACCCTCTTGGACTTTTTCCATCTCACAAAAATGCACCAAGATTGGTAATAACCAACGGTATGGTTATACCAAACTACTCTAAGCAGGATGATTGGGAGCGTTTTAATGCCATGGGTGTTTCTCAGTACGGACAGATGACTGCAGGTTCATTTATGTATATTGGTCCGCAGGGTATTGTGCATGGTACAACAATTACCATCCTTAACGGTGCACGCAAGCAGATTCTGCAAAATATGGGAAAAGAGTTTGATATACAGGATTTTGCTAGAATCAAACCAGAAGATTTGAGGGGTAAGTTATTTGTAAGCAGCGGATTGGGAGGAATGAGCGGAGCTCAGCCTAAAGCTGCTGTAATAGCCGGTGTTGTTGGTGTTGTTGCAGAGGTTAATGAAAAGGCTATCAAGACAAGACATTCGCAAGGCTGGGTTGATGAGGTGTATGAGGATCTGGACAGCCTGCTTGCAAGAATCAGAAAGGCGGTAGCTGCAAAAGAGGCTGTGTCATTGGCATATCATGGAAACATCGTGGATTTGTGGGAGAGACTTGCAAAGGATGAGGTTCATGTAGATTTGGGATCAGACCAGACATCGCTTCATAACCCTTGGGCAGGCGGCTACTACCCTGTAGGTTATTCATTTGAGGAGAGCAAGAGAATGATGGCGGAGGAACCCGAAAGGTTTAAAGAGGCTGTTAAGGAGTCTTTGAGAAGGCAGGTTGCGGCAATTAACAAATTAGCGGCCAAAGGGATGTACTTCTTTGATTATGGTAATGCATTCTTGTTGGAGTCGTCTCGTGCAGGTGCAGATATATTCAACCCGGGTATGGATGCAAACACAATAGACACCGAGAAGGTACGCAAATTTAGGTATCCTTCATACGTTCAAGATATTATGGGACCTCTGTTCTTTGATTACGGATTCGGCCCTTACAGATGGGTCTGCACCTCTTGCGATCCGGATGACCTTGCGTATACAGACAAGCTTGCAACGGATGTTTTGGAGGAGATAATGAAAGATGCTCCTCATGAGATAAAACCGCAGCTCGCCGACAATATACACTGGATTAAGGAGGCAGGCAAGAATAGATTGGTGGTTGGTTCACAAGCCCGTATCCTATATGCCGATTCCGAGGGTAGGATAAAGATTGCTCTTGCAATGAACAAGGCAATAAGAGAGGGTAAGGTAAAGGCACCTATAGTGCTTGGAAGAGATCATCATGATGTGTCGGGAACAGACTCTCCATACAGAGAGACATCAAATATCTATGACGGCTCCTCTTACACCGCAGATATGGCGGTGCAGAATGTAATTGGAGATTCGTTCCGCGGAGCTACTTGGGTGTCTATCCACAATGGCGGCGGCGTAGGCTGGGGAGAGGTTATGAACGGTGGCTTTGGAATGGTTATAGATGGATCTGATGATGCAGACAGACGAATAAAGAATATGCTTCTTTGGGATGTTAACAATGGCATTGCAAGAAGAAGCTGGGCCCGTAACAAAGGGGCAATGTTTGCCATTGAGAGAGAGATGGAGCGTACTCCCGGTCTAAAGGTTACCATACCTAATATAGCAGATGATTCTTTGATCGATAGTATAATATAGTATTCAGTTAAAAAGAGATAGCCATTAGGTTGGTTATCTCTTTTGGCTATATATAATAGCGTAAATATTAGCTTAATTAACATTAATTGCCTAAATTTGCGCGTTATTTTAAAGCAGAAACTACGGATGTCAGCTGCTTTTGTAAACAAGAACATACACAACAATATTTATTAATAATAAAACGATATGGCAGAAAAATTATTTGCTGAGTTTCCACCGGTATCTACCCAGCAATGGGAAGAGGTGATTACAAAGGATCTTAAGGGTGCCGACTACGAGAAAAAACTTGTATGGAGGACACAAGACGGTTTTTCGGTTCGTCCTTATTACCGTGAGGAAGACCTTAAGAATGTAAAACATATGGGTTCTGAGCCAGGAACTTTCCCATTTGTAAGGGGCACAAAAGATGATAACAACTGGCAGATTCGTCAGGATTACTGTGCATGTGAGGGCAATTATGCAGAGGCTAACGCACAGGCTGTTGACGGTCTTAAGAAAGGTGTTGAGACTGTTGGCTTCTGTATTAACGGCAAGCAGCCTATTTCAAAAGCTGAGATGGAGACCCTTCTAAAGGGCATAGACCTTAACAAGGTTCAGGTAAACTTTGAGGGTTGCTGCTGCGCAACAGTTGAGATCATCAATTCATTTTTGGCTGTAGCTAAGGAGCAGGGGGTTAAACCTGCAGAGCTTAGAGCAACTTTTGATTACGACCCTCTTCGCGGTCTTAACAAACATGGCAAGTTCTGTTCAGACAAATCATTGGCTAATGTTAAGGCTGTTGTAGATGCAGTTAAGGATTATCCTAAGGTAAGAGTTATAGGAGTTGAGGCTTACGCTCTTAACGACGCCGGTTCTACAATCTCCCAGGAGCTTGGTTTTGGTCTTGCTATGGGTAGTGAGTATTTGAGTGTTCTTACAGACGCAGGTCTCTCTGTAGATGAAGCTGCAGAGAGAATACAGTTTACTTTTGCTGTAAGTTCTACATACTTTATGGAGATAGCAAAATTCCGTGCAGCAAGAATGCTTTGGGCAAATATCGTAAAAGATTACGGTGCTAAAGAGCTTTGCGCAGAGAAGATGAAGATTCATGCCGTTACAAGCAGATGGAACCAGACAGTTTACGATTCATACGTAAATATGTTGAGAGGAACAACAGAGGCTATGAGTGCAGCAATTGCGGGTGTTGATTCCCTGGAGGTTCTTCCATTTGATTTCTCATACAGAGAGCCAAACGAGTTTAGCAACCGTATAGCAAGAAATGTACAGATTATCCTTAAAGAGGAGTCTCATTTCGACAAAGTTGTAGACCCGGCTGCTGGTTCATACTATGTTGAGACACTTACACAATCCATAGCAGAGGCTGCTTGGAATCTTTTTAAGAAGGTAGAGGAGCTTGGTGGTTATGTAGCAGCTTTCAAAGAGGGTTACATTCAAGCCGCAATAAAAGAGTCTGCTGCCAGGAGGGACAAAAATATTGAGACAAGAAAAGAGACCATTCTTGGTACAAACCAATATCCTAATTTCAACGAGGTTGCACCTAAAGAGGTTACCGCAGAGATTGCCACCAAACCTGCGCCTGCAGTTAAGGAGGCAGATATGATTGGAGAGCCGCTAATTCAATATAGAGGAGCTCAGCCATTTGAGGCTATGAGACTTAGAACAGAGAAGAGCGGTAAGAGACCTATGGCATTTATGGTTACATACGGCAACTTGGCAATGTGCCGTGCAAGAGCACAGTTCGCTTGTAACTTCTTTGCTGTTGCCGGTTTCAAAGTAGTTGACAACAACCGTTTCGCAAATATCGAAGAGGGTGTTAAGGCTGCTTTAGAGGCAGGTGCAGATATAGTTGTAGCTTGCTCTTCTGATGATGAGTATGCAGAAGCAGTTCCACAGATTGCTAAGCTCGTTGGAGACAAAGCCATTGTAGTAGTTGCCGGTGATCCTGCTTGCAAAGAGGATCTTATGGCTAAAGGAATTGAGAACTTCATTAGTGTAAGAAGCAATGTTCTTCATACTTTGGAAGATTATCAGGCTAAATTGGGTATTAAGTAAGATTTGTGCAGGAGAAATAAGAATTTTTAAAAGTTGAATAATTATGCGTCCTAAATTTTCAGATATAAAATATACAGACGGCAATGCATGCGAAGAGGTGCTTAAGAACAGCACTTGGCATACACCCGAAAGGATTGATGTAAAGACAAATTATTCCGAGGCTGATCTTGAGGGTATGGAGCACTTGCATTATGCAGCAGGTGTGGCTCCTTTCTTGAGAGGACCATACAGCACAATGTATGTTCAGAAACCTTGGACTATCAGACAATATGCAGGTTTCTCTACAGCAGAGGAGTCTAACGCATTCTACAGAAGAAACCTTGCTGCAGGTCAGAAGGGACTTTCTGTTGCGTTCGACCTTGCTACACACAGAGGATATGATGCAGACCACCCAAGAGTAGTTGGCGACGTTGGTAAAGCCGGTGTTAGTATCTGCTCTGTTGAGGATATGAAGATTCTGTTTGATCAGATTCCTCTTAACAAAATGTCTGTCTCAATGACAATGAACGGTGCCGTTCTTCCTATTATGGCATTCTATATTGTTGCCGGATTGGAGCAGGGGGCAAAGTTAGAGGAGATGGCAGGTACAATCCAGAACGATATTCTAAAGGAGTTCATGGTTCGTAACACATATATCTATCCACCTGAATTCTCAATGAGAATCATTGGCGATATATTTGCGTTCACATCTAAATATATGCCTAAGTTCAACTCCATCTCAATCTCAGGTTACCATATGCAGGAGGCAGGTGCAACCAATGATATAGAGATGGCTTATACATTGGCAGACGGTCTTGAGTACTTGAGAACAGGTATCAAGGCAGGTATCTCTGTTGACGCATTCGCTCCACGTCTTTCATTCTTCTGGGCTATTGGTATGAATCACTTTATGGAGATAGCCAAGATGCGTGCAGCAAGAATGTTGTGGGCTAAAATTGTTAAGGAGTTCAATCCGCAGAACCCTAAATCATTGTCACTTAGAACACACTGCCAGACATCCGGCTGGTCACTTACAGAGCAGGATCCGTTCAACAACGTTGCAAGAACATGTATCGAAGCTATGGGCGCGGCTCTTGGCCACACTCAGTCTCTTCATACCAACGCTTTGGACGAGGCTATTGCACTTCCTACAGATTTCTCTGCACGTATTGCTCGTAATACACAGATCTATATTCAGGAGGAGACCAATGTATGCCGTTCAATAGACCCATGGGCAGGTTCATATTATGTAGAGTCTCTAACCAACGAGTTGGCTCATAAAGCTTGGGCTCATATTCAGGAGGTTGAGAAACTTGGCGGTATGGCAAAAGCTATTGAGACCGGTATTCCTAAACTTAGAATTGAGGAGGCTGCTGCACGTAAACAGGCTCGTATCGATTCCGGTCATGATACAATTGTTGGTATTAACAAGTATCGTCTTGAGAAAGAGGCTCCTATTGAGATTCTTGATATTGATAACACCAAAGTTAGAGAGCAGCAGATTGCACGTCTTAAAGATCTTAGAGCTCATAGAGACGAGGCTAAGGTTAAAGAGTGTCTTGCTGCTATCACAGATGCTGTCAAGAACAAGACAGGCAACCTGCTTGAGTTAGCCGTTGAGGCTGCAAAGGCACGCGCAACATTGGGCGAGATTTCAGATGCTTGCGAGGTAGTTGTAGGACGTTATAAAGCAGTTATAAGAATGAATACAGGTGTTTACTCATCGGAAGTTAAGAACGATGCAGAGTTTGAGAAAGCTAAAGAGATGGTTGCTGAGTTTGCCAAGAGAGAGGGCCGTCAGCCACGTATTATGATTGCAAAACTTGGTCAGGATGGTCATGACCGTGGAGCTAAGGTTGTTGCTACAGGTTATGCAGACTGCGGTTTTGACGTAGATATGGGACCTTTGTTCCAGACACCTGCAGAGGCTGCTAAACAGGCAGTTGAGAATGATGTCCATGCTGTTGGAGTATCTTCATTGGCAGCAGGTCACAAGACTCTTATCCCTCAGATTGTGGAGGAGCTTAAGAAGCTTGGTAGAGAGGATATTATTGTTGTTGCCGGAGGTGTTATTCCTGCACAGGATTACGATGCACTTTACAAAGCCGGTGCAGCTGCTATCTTTGGCCCGGGTACCCCTATCGCCTTTGCTGCAGTTAAGTTGATGGAGCTGTTGAACCAGAGATTCCAATAAAAAAGAGTGTATAAAAAGTAGATTCTGCAGAAGCATAGACTTTCTACTTTTTCATACATTTCTTAAAAATATTTGAGAGCGGTCTGTTATTCAGGCTGCTCTTTTTTAATCTTGTTCAATCTTTTTAATCTGAATAGCCGTAACCAAATCCCTGTCTTGTTACAATGAATTTTCCATATTTTCCAATCTTCTTTCTCAATCTTGCAATGGTTACATCTATCGTGCGGTAGGTTACTATAACGTCATTCTCCCATATTAATCTTAAAAGTTCATCGCGAGAGTAGATTCTGCCCTTATTATTTATAAAGAGCTTCAAAAGAGAAAACTCCTTTCTTGTGAGGGTTACTTGCGTGCCATCTATTGTACAGCTTTTAGATAAGGTGTTTATCTCAAGACCGTTGCCGTGGTTTGTATTGTGCAGGGTGCTTCCATCTGAAACTGCTGTGGCAATGTTATCTGCATTATTCGGTGTATGACGTTTTATAATATTCTTTACCCTTGCAACCATCTCCCTTACAGAAAATGGTTTTGTAACATAATCGTCTGCACCAATGGTAAGCCCTGTGACTTTATCATCCTCCGAATCCTTTGCGCTACAGAAAATTATTGGTATGCTTGCTGTCTCCTCATTTTTTTTAAGTTTGTGAGCAAATTTAAAACCGCTCATCTCATCCATCATTACATCTAGAATGATTAAGCTGTAAGACCTGTTTTTAGGGCTGTAGGACTTTAGAATAAGAGATAATGCTTCAGATGGGGTAGAAGCAGTGTCAACGTTATACCCTTCAATCTCCAAATTGAATTGAAGGATCTCTCTAATACACTCCTCATCGTCTACTACAAGAATTTTGGGTTTTTCCATCACCTGTTTTTTAATTGAATGCAAAGTTATGATTTTATATAAATGAAATGCGTTTGTATTAATTTCTTAAATTAAATGTAATATATCTGTAATAATGTAAAATTTGTAATGGTAATATCAAAAGAATCAGATAATTGTCTTATGGTTACATAAATATGACTTGACTGAAACATCTCTGTAATATTACAGCTGTTTCTTTGCCGTTGAAAATAACAATAGGAATATTTATGATAAGAAGAATCTTAATTGCAACGATGAGTGTTCTGTTAGCATATAATGTTAATGCGCAGACTGTAGAGGGGATTGTCACAGAGAAAGGAACAAATGAACCGCTTCCGGGTGTACAGATTGTCATTGCCGGAACAACATTAGGAACAACAACAGAGGCAGATGGCAGATATGTAATAAAAAAAGCTCCTCAGGGTACATTTAAGTTACAGGCGCATTACCTCTCGTTCAAGACGGTAGAAAAGGAGATAAAGATTGGTAAAGAGGAAAAGTTAATAATAGATATAATAATGGAACCTGATGACCTTCTGCTTGACGAGGTTGTGATAAGCGGAAAGAAAAATATGGAGAGCGAGAAGCTGCTTTTAACCGAGCGTAAGTTGGCAACGGCTGCAGTTGAGATGATAGGTGCGGGAGAGATGAGTGTGAAGGGGATCTCAAATGCAGCCGAAGGTGTAAAGAAATTGTCGGGAATATCATTTGACGGGAACAGATTGTTTGTAAGGGGGCTTGGTGACAGATATAGCATAACAACATTGAATGGTCTTCCAATAGCTTCTCCTAATCCCGACAACAAACTGATACCGTTGGATATTTTTCCTGCATCATCTATAAGGAACATAACTGTAAGCAAGGTGTTTAATGCGGGAACGGCTGCTGATTATTCCGGGGCACATATAGATATATCAACAAAAGAGAGTGGAGACAAGAACAGTTTCTCTGTGGGAGTTGGTATTGGTGGTAACGGAAATACAATTTTTAAGGATTTCTATCACAGTCAAAGTAAAGGTGGTATGCTAAGGGGGGGAAGTATAAAGGATTATCCGTTTAAGAACGGTTTCTCCATAGACAAAAACAGTGCACTTCCTAATGTGTCGCTCAATGCAGCGATAGGGCGTGTGCATAAGGTGGGCAGCGGTAAGTTAGATTGGTTTTTGAGTGGTGGCAGCAGCTTGGAGAAAAGTTCAATGAAAGATGCTTATATAGCAAACCTTAATGTTCAGGGTACAACGTTAAATGAATTTAGTTACGATAGTTACGCTACAACTTTAAAGCTGTGTGGCCTTGCAACTGTGGGATATGAGTGGGACAACGGAGACAGAATAAATTATACTGCATTTTATTCAAGAAATGCAATAGATGATTATAAAAGGAGGGAGGGTTTTGACAGTGAGGGCAACAACCTTATTGGAAGCAACAGCGTCTTTCATGCTTATTCACTCTTTAACAACCAGTTGTCGGGAAGCAACAGATTAACAAAAAAAGCAGATATAGAGTGGGCGGTTTCATACGGAACTACTAACAGCAATGAGCCGGACAGAAGACAGGTGATGTTCAGAAACGATAATGGTAAACTAAGCCTCTTTAAGCTCAACAGACAGGAGACAATGCGTTATTTTGGAACATTGAACGAGAAGGAGTATTCCGGTAATCTGAAATTGGTGTACAAATTCGGAGAGAAAAACAATCTTAAGGGGGGATTTAACGGCAAATACAAGACGAGGGATTACAACTCTATAAGGTACTACTATAATCTTACAAATATAAATCCTATGATTTTAGATATTTACAACACAGATGGCTATCTTAATGATAAAAATATAGAGAGTGGCACAATTTCAATAATAAAAGATAACCAACCTAAATACGGATACAATGCCTACAACAGAACAGTGGCTGCATTTGCTGAGACAGATCTGTACTGCGGGGAGAAATGGTTGTTCAATATTGGAATCAGAGGAGAAAACGCACTACAATACGTAGATTACTATAATGATGCATCAATGGCAAAACGCAGCAGGTTAAACAATTGGGACATATTCCCTGCAATTAACATAAAATATTCGGTAACACAGGAACAATCTATAAGGCTATCCCTTTCAAAAACTGTTACAAGACCGTCTTTCATAGAAAATTCGCCGTTCCTTTATAAGGAGTCGTACGGTAGTGCAGAGATGAGGGGTAACGAGAATCTGCGGAACGGTTACAACTACAATGTGGACATAAGATACGAGTATTTTGCGAATGATGGTGCATTATTCTCTGTGACTGCATATTACAAATACTTGGCATCTCCAATTGAGATGATACAGGAGTCAAGCGGAGGATCTGTTGTCCACTCTTTTAGAAATGCCGAAAGCGGAATTGCATTAGGCGCTGAGATTGAGATGAAAAAGTCACTTCTGCAAAATCTTAATGTAAGTGCAAACGGCTCATTCATCTATACCAATGTAAATCTTCCAAATGGAGGTGGTGTTTATACAGATGTACAAAGATCGCTTCAAGGAGCCTCTCCATACCTTGTGAATGCAGATGTAGTCTACTCTCCAAAGGTTGGAAAGCAGAAGATGAACCTTTCATTGGTTTATAATCTGCAAGGTCCAAGAATACAGAGCGTTGGAATATATGGGATGAGTAACGTAATTCAGCAACCTTTGAATACTGTAAACATTACAGGTTCACTTGAACTTGGCAAGGGATTTACTATAACTGCAAAAGGAAGCAACCTGTTAAACAGCAGTATAAAGTTTACTCAAAAGATAAAGGAGAGCGGGAAAAAGGTTGTTACCGAGCAGTTCAGGCAGGGTGTTGGTTTTGAGATTGGGATGAATTTTAAATTATAAACCGCTTCTATGCAAATAAAGATTCCAAGAGCTTACAAGCATATTTTAATTAGTTATTAATCAGATAAATATGAATGCGATTTTAAAACATTTTATGATGAATTTTAAAACAGAATCAAAAATTGCCATGGTGCTTTGCGGGATGCTGGCATTGGCTACCTCTTGTGAAAAAAGTTCTAACGATCCTAACAATGAAGATGACAATCTTCTCTCCGGGGAGCTTACAGAGAACAGAACATTACAGAGAGGACAAACCTATTACCTAAACGGCGGATACCATGTAAAGGCAGGTGCAACGCTTTACATTGAGCCCGGTGTTACTGTTATTGCAAAGGATGACAACATTGTAGATTACATACTAATTGAGCAGGGGGCAAAGATAGATGCGCAAGGAACTGCAAACGAGCCTATTGTACTAACATCTGAGAGAAAGGAGCATGGAGCTTGGGGCGGTGTTCACATCTGCGGTTATGCACCTATCAATGTTAAAGGTACCGTATCAAAATCTGAGATTGGCGATGCCCCTTATGGCGGTGACAATGCCAACGACAATTCAGGTGTATTAAGGTATATAAGATTGGAGTATGCAGGCTATTCATTCAGTGAAGAGAAAGAGGCTAACGGATTTACATTTTATGGTGTAGGAAATGGAACAGTAGCCGAGTATCTTGAGGCTTATAAAGGCTCGGATGACGGATTTGAGTGGTTTGGAGGCACGCTAAACTGTAAATATCTTGTATCTTACGACAACACAGATGATCTGTTTGACTGGACAGAAGGATGGTCCGGCAAAGGACAGTTCTGGATTGGTGTCCAAAAATCTGCGGAGTGCGACTGCCTTTTGGAATGCGATAACAACAGCAAAGACTTTGCAGCTGCTCCAATAGCAAATCCGTTACTCTCTAACTTAACCTTAAATGGAAATAACTCAGATGTTAACAAAAGAGGTATAAGGTTGAGAGCAGGTACATTTGCAAGAATCTTCAACTCTGTGCTTACAGGCAAGACCAACTGCGTTACAACTGAAACAGCAGAGACAGAGAACTCATTGGTTAACGGTGCATCATCTCTTAAATATCTCTTCTTCTCCACAGGAATTTCTTGCAAGGAGGGCATCTATTCTCCGGAACTGTTCATGGCAGCAGATAACCACAACTCCTTGGTTGAAGATATAAAATTGGTATCGGACTATATTGGAACATACAATGGTGCAATGGAGCTTTCGGCAGACAGCTTCTTTACCAATGTAAACTACTCCGGTGCTGTAAAGGAGGGGAATGACTGGACTAAAGGTTGGGCTTTAATGAATTGATAATTACCCTTCCCGATAAATTGTTAAAGATTCAAGATAGAAGTGCAACACTGGCAGGCTAGCCCGCCAGTGTTGCGGCAGCTTCAAAAAGCAATACAAAAAAAGGGAGACACGCAGTCTCCCAAAAGATCAA
>UQWT01000010.1 GCA_900544815.1 uncultured Bacteroidales bacterium
CCTATCT
Source organism: uncultured Bacteroidales bacterium (assembly GCA_900544815.1). Lineage (GTDB taxonomy): Bacteria > Bacteroidota > Bacteroidia > Bacteroidales > UBA932 > Egerieousia. The sequence continues at coordinate 8 of UQWT01000010.1, forward strand.
GTCCTACTGCAAGAAAAGAAAGAGAAAGGCATCAAGGACAAGGATGCTCAAGCGCCGTATGATCAGGCTTCTTGAAAAGCTCCTCATACAGCGGGATGAGATTCATCGGGAGTACGGGAGCACACTTCGCTATACCCAGGATTATCAGAAGCGTCTTTCCATCATCAGAAAGGTTCTTGTACAGGAGAAGGAAATGTTTGAAGGGAGAAAGGTCAGCGACCGCATCGTTAGCATTGACCGTCATTACGTACGTCCCATTGTAAGAGGCAAGGAGACAAAATCCGTTGAGTTCGGTGTGAAGGTCAACAACATACAGATAGACAGAAATCCTGTGGATTTTCTTTGGAATACATACGGCAAATGCCATACTGATGATTAACAAGATCAGGAACAGAGCGGTTAAAGCAGCATGATATGATTTTACTGACAGAATTAGAGGAGGTCATCTGACTTCTTCCGGAACGTCATGTCCTGCCGATAAAAGTATATGAGAAAATGCAGAAAAATGACAATAAAAATGGCATATGAAGTGATTATACTGGGTCATCTTCATATGCCATTGTATTTTATAGGAACATTTACTGAATATCCCTACATATACCATTGTATTTTATAGGAACATTTACTGAATATCCCTACATATACCATAATTCTGTTGGTTACTGCCTAAGCTTTATTGATTGTTTCTGTTGTATTTCTCAAAGAAGTTGTTCTCTATATTGTACCACTCCCTTCTGTTGAAGTCTTTTGGAATGGTGTACAGGTAGTACTCTTTGGATGATGGTATGAGGTTGTAGATGAAAAAGTTGTTCAGCGGATGACTTTCGCTCTCCTGCAATCCTATCTCTATTAAAAACGGAGCGGTAAGGGCTTTCGCTATATATGGAAATCTGAATTTGGTGCTGTTGAGCAGTTCATCTGTAAACAGCGGAGCGTATGTTGCGCATCCGCCAATCCTTTTGTCTGTTGCTGCAATGGTTGTTGCAATTACGGCTCCTTTGCCGCAACCCTCCGTAAAAATTTTGTCTTTGTCTGTAATCCTCTTGCTGTCAATAAAATCTACTACCATAGATGCATCTCTGCAGAGCTGCAAATAGTCTGTATCTTGTGTGCTTTTTATAACAACAAACTCAATCAGCTCGGGATTGTCGTTTGGATTAACGGCGCATTCATTCTCTTTGCAGTAGTCAAACCGTATGACGGTAGGATGGCTTCTTTTCTTTAAAAGTGAGAATATACCATCTTTTGGTACAAAGTAGTAACCTTTTATGGTGCGATTGTTTTTGGCAGGGATTTCAACCAAATAGCAATTTCTCTCTTTATTGTCTGTGCTCTTGATCTTTGTACTTTTGTAGTCTAACCGTGCTACCACCGGCTTGTTGTTTATTGCGCCTGCCAAGGAGTCGCAATATTTTGCGGCTGCCTCTTTGGATACCTCTTTCATATTGGAGAACTTTCCCAACCCCGATTCGCTGTCTATCCTCTGCGGCTCGTATGCTATGTTGTATCTATAGTAGAAGTGCACCCCGGAATCTTGCTGGTTTCTTATCTCAACATTGTATATTCCCGGCATGGGGGAGTTAAAGGCAAATGAGATGAGGGTACTGTCGCCGCTATCTATAGATGTTTCCTGAACAAATGAGTATAGGGGCTTGCCCGGGAGCTGTTCAATATTGCATTTTATGTTAAACTTTTCTTTTTTGTAGTTTGTGTTTACTGCAGATAATGAGACTTTTGGGCTTTCATTTCCATAGTATACCCAAGAGCTGTTCATGTAAAGGTAATAGATGAAATCTCCTTTTATGAACTTTAGTTTTTCTTTTGTCCTTATTGGCTCTTCGTAGGCTTTCTGATACAGCTTTATCTCCTCTCCGTTTCTCTCCTGCGCAACCGTATGATGACACAGCGTGCTGCAAACAAGGGTTGTTGCCAATATAAATTTAAGGGGGTATGTGATCATCTTTTTTGTCATATCTGCAAGTTCTGGTAATAAGTCTTATGGTTCTCTGTTGTTGTATTGCTTTTGATTATTGATTCTGCCATGTTTCTCACAAGCTCAAGGTTCTCTCCCGTGCTGCAAAAGGTTGTTGTTCCTGTTGAATCTTTGTCGGGAAGCAGATTCATATTTTTTAAAATGTTGGCGGCCCTCTGTGCCACTGCCGGAGCGGGGTTTACTATTTTCATCCGCTTCCCGACAATTTTTCTTATTGGTTCTATAAGAAAAGGGTAGTGGGTGCACCCAAGAACAAGCTGGTCTGCATTCTGCGCAAGCATTGGGGTTATATACCGAGACAGCAGTGCAAGTGCCTCTTCTGTATCTGTTTTTCCCTCTTCGACCAACTCTACAAGTCCGTCTCCCGCCTGCTCTATGACCTTCTTGTTGTAGGCGTATATGTTTCTGGTGTTTTGGTAGAGTGTGCCTTTAAATGTTCCTCTTGTGGCAAGAACACCAATTACCCCTGTCTTTGTATTAAGCGTGGCCGGTTTTACTGCAGGCTCCATCCCCACTATTGGCAGGGTGTAGAGTTTTCTTAACGTGCTTATAGCTCCTGCAGTGGCTGTATTGCAGGCTATGACAATTATATCTGCCTTCTGTGCAATAAGGTAGTCGCAGATGACTCTGCATCTGTCTATTATCTCCTCTTTATGCTTTGGACCGTAAGGACAATTGCCGGAATCTGCTATGTAGAGATAATTGGCATTGGACAGTAACTTTATAAGCTCCTTCCATACGGAAAGCCCACCTACGCCTGAATCGAAAACGCCTATCATTTCTTTATTTTTTTAGGGTGACAAATATACAAAAGAAGAAGCTGAATAAAAAGGTAATCGTTTTACACATTCTATTCAGCTTTATCTGTTATCTGTTTAGGGGACCGTTATAGTCTCTCGCTAAGTATCTGCTCTATCTCCTCCTCTGTAGCTCTTCTCTTGATTATTGTTCCGCTTTGGTCTACGAGTACGTTCTGTGGAATATATTTTACCATATATGGTGTGCCTGCTGCATTCTCCCAGCCTTTAAGGTCTGAAACATGAGGCCATGTCAGACCGTCTTTTTTGATGGCCTCTTCCCATTTTGCCTTGTCTGTATCAAATGATACCCCAAGTACCTCAAATCCTTTGCTGTGGTATTTCTTGTAAATCCTTACAAGAGTAGGGTTAAATGCGCGGCATGGACCGCACCAAGATGCCCAGAAATCGAGCATTGTAACTTTGTTCTTTGAGTAAACATCTGAGAACTTAATCATTGTTCCGTCTGGAGCTGCCTGTTCAAAATCCGGGGCAACTTTACCGTTTTCAAGAGCTTTCATGCCCTCGATTGTAGATGCAATTTTCTTTACAATACGGTTCTCCTTAAAGTTGGCAGTATCTGCGGCAAATGGTTCAAATGCGGCAAGAAGATCGTCTAACTCAAGTGAATAAAGATCTTCGTTAAGTTTGTATAGTGCATATAAAGAGGTTGGATTGAGTTTCACATAGTTGTTGACAGCATCGCGGAACGCCTTGTTGATCTCGGTATTTATCTTTATTATCTCCTCTCTTCTCTCTGCTGTGGTCTCCTCTTTCTGGTATTCATCTATAAGCGCTTCAAAGTTATGCTCCTTCTGCATGCTTAGCATTATGTTCTCAAGAGAGTCAATAACGCCCTGTGTCTTTCCTCCTTTGATTGTGCTTATAGACTCTGTAAATCTTCCATCTTCTATTTTTGTGAAATCAAGATCTACAACATAATTCTCATTCTCTACAAACAATCTTGCAAAAGCGTTTCTTTCTTTGCCAGGGAATGCCATGTAGTACATCTCAGGGGTTGTTACTGTACCTGTAAATACAGCTTTGCCGTTCTTTATGGCAACTGTCTGTTTTACAAGGTCTTCACCTTTTTGATAATTTGTCAGCATTAATGAGTCAGATGTTATCTGTGTGCTGTCTCCCTGCAAGTTTACAGTAATATTGTAAGATGCAGTGTTTTTTTTGTTAGTGCAGGCAATTGCTAAAATTGCGGCACCTATCAATAATAAATGTTTCATGTTTAGTTAATGATTTTTAAATCTTCGTGCGGCCAAGTTAGTAATGTTATTTTGAATCTTTACCTAAAACTTTATTTCTTTAACAATTTTTTAATAATATTGTTGTGTGATTATAACTATATAATAAAAGGGATAGCCGTTTCGCTCGGTTATCCCCTTTATCGCTCTATATAGCTTGTCTGTTATTCCTCTGTAACAGTCTCTTTTGCTAATTTTGCTTTAGCCATTCTCTGATAGTCGTCCATTGAAGCAACAACAAGCTTTTCGTACTCCCTTAAGCCTGTACCTGCAGGAATAGGGTGTCCGCATATAACATTCTCTTTTAGACCCTCCAAGGTATCCACCTTACCGTAGATAGCGGCTTCGCTAAGTACTTTGGTTGTCTCCTGGAATGATGCGGCAGACATAAAGCTGCTGGTCTTTAATGCTGCACGTGTAATACCTTGAAGCACCTGATTAGAGGTTGCAGGTACTGCGTCTCTTGCCTCTACAATCTTCTTGTCCATACGTTTAAGCATAGAGTTTTCATCTCTAAGCCTTCTCACTGTAACAATCTGGCCGGCCTTGAGGTCCTCTGAGTCGCCTGCATCGAGGATAACCTTCTTATCCCAGATATTGTCGTTCTCCTGCATAAACTCCCATTTGTCAACCAACTGCTCTGGCAGGAACTTGGTATCGCCCGGATCAACAATCTCAACTTTACGCATCATCTGCCTTACGATAATCTCAAAGTGTTTGTCGTTGATCTTAACACCCTGCATACGGTAAACCTCCTGTACCTCGTTTACAATGTACTCCTGTACTTTGGTAGGTCCCTGTATTGCAAGGATATCTGCAGGAGATATAGCACCGTCTGACAAAGGCATACCGGCACGTACATAGTCGTTCTCCTGTACCAAAATCTGCTTTGAGAGTGGGACAAGGTAATGTTTCTCCTCTCCGGTCTTTGATTTGACTATAATCTCGCGGTTACCTCTCTTTATCTTACCCATTACTACCTCTCCGTTTATCTCGGAAACAATTGCAGGGTTAGATGGGTTACGTGCCTCAAAAAGCTCTGTAACACGTGGAAGGCCACCGGTGATATCGCCGGATTTACCAATTGCACGAGGTATCTTTATGAGGACATCTCCGGCTTTTAGATCCTGATTGTTCTCAACCATGATATGTGCACCAACAGGCAGGTTGTACTGTCTAAGCTCGTTGCCATCGTTGTCCAAGATCCTTATTATAGGGTTCTTGGATTTGTCCCTCGACTCAATTACAACCTTCTCTCTGTGCATTGAGTACTCGTCTGCAGCCTCCTCTCTGTATGTAAGACCCTCAACAAGTCCGTCATAAGCTACTTTACCGGACAACTCTGTAATGGTTGTTGCGTTATAAGCATCCCACTCGCAGATTCTGTCCCCTTTCTTAACCATGTCGCCATCCTTAAAGTACAGGATGGCTCCGTATGGAATATCGTGCTGTGAGAGTGTGATTCCGGTATTTGCATCAACTATACGCATCTCTGCCGTACGGCCGATTACAATATCCTGTTTCTCTCCGTTGTCAAGATCTTTTACAATGGTCCTAAGCTCTTCAAACTCCAATTTACCATCATATTTGGTAATGATCTCATTCTCTGTTACGCTGCTCGATGCGGTACCTCCCACGTGGAATGTTCTAAGTGTAAGCTGTGTACCAGGCTCACCAATAGACTGTGCTGCAATGACTCCAACAACCTCTCCCTTCTCTACCATCTTGCCTCTTGCAAGGTTACGGCCGTAACATTTTGCACATACACCTTTTCTCGATTCGCAGGTAAGCACAGACCTTATCTCAACAGCCTCAATAGGAAGCGATTCTATTGTGGATGCAATCTCCTCTGTAATCTCCTCGCCTGCACCTACTATCAACTCACCTGTAAGAGGGTTGTATACATCATGGACGGTTGTACGTCCTAATATTCTCTCGTATAGTGTCTCTACAATGTCATCTTTGTTCTTTATGGCTGTTGCAATAAGACCTCTCAGTGTACCGCAATCCTCCTCATTAATAATGACATCGTGCGATACATCTACAAGCCTTCTTGTAAGGTAACCTGCGTCTGCAGTCTTCAACGCTGTATCTGCCAAACCTTTACGTGCACCGTGTGTTGAGATGAAGTACTCCAATACAGACAGACCCTCTTTAAAGTTTGCCAAGATTGGGTTCTCAATAATCTGAGGACCCTCAGATCCCGATTTCTGAGGTTTTGCCATCAATCCACGCATACCACACAACTGACGAATCTGCTCTTTTGATCCACGGGCTCCTGAGTGAAGCATCATGTATACAGGATTGAATCCGTCGTTATCTGCAGCAATCTGCTTCTCTACGATATTGGTAAGTCTTGAGTTTGTATTTGTCCAGATATCAATAATCTGGTTGTATCTCTCGTTGTTGGTTATCAAACCGTTGTTGTAGCTGAACATAATGTTCTCAACGGCTTTGTAACCCTCTTCAACAAGCTCTTTCTTTTCTGCAGGGATAATAACGTCTCCAAGGTTGAATGATAGGCCACCCTTGAATGCCATTGTGTATCCTATGCTCTTTATATCATCGAGGAACTGTGCTGTTCTTGCAACGCCCGATACCTTAAGAACATTACCAATGATATCCCTTAGTGATTTCTTCGTAAGGATCTCATTTATATATCCTACTTCCGGAGGTACTACCTGGTTGAATATAACTCTTCCTGCGGTTGTCTCCATCATCTCATATCCGTTCTCGGGGTGCATGAAATCTTTTGGTAGTCTTACGGAGATTTTTGCATGAAGATCCAATCTCTTTTCGTTCAATGCAATGATTATCTCCTCGGGTCCGTAGAATCTCATACCCTCACCCTTTACGTTAGGCCTTGGTTTGGTAATGTAGTACAGACCAAGTACCATATCCTGAGACGGAACTGTGATAGGGGCTCCGTTGGCAGGGTTAAGGATATTGTGAGAGCCTAACATAAGCAGCTGGGCCTCAAGTATTGCTGCATTGCCAAGTGGTAAGTGTACCGCCATCTGGTCACCGTCGAAGTCTGCGTTGAATGCAGTACATGCAAGCGGGTGCAGCTGAATGGCTTTTCCTTCAATAAGTTTTGGCTGGAATGCCTGGATACCAAGTCTGTGTAGGGTAGGGGCACGGTTTAGAAGTACAGGGTGTCCCTTCATCACATTCTCTAAAATGTCCCAGATCACAGCCTCTTTCTTGTCTACTATCTTCTTTGCAGATTTAACTGTCTTTACAATACCTCTTTCAATCAGTTTTCTAATGATAAATGGTTTGTAAAGCTCTGCTGCCATATATTTAGGCAGTCCGCATTCGTGCATCTTAAGCTCCGGGCCAACAACGATTACCGAACGTGCCGAATAGTCTACACGTTTACCCAACAAGTTCTGACGGAATCGTCCCTGTTTTCCTTTCAAACTGTCTGAAAGTGACTTTAATGTTCTGTTGGCCTCTGTCTTTACTGCATTGGATTTCTTTGAGTTGTCGAACAGTGAGTCAACAGCCTCCTGAAGCATACGTTTCTCATTTCTAAGAATAACCTCAGGTGCTTTAATCTCTATAAGTCTTTTCAGACGATTGTTTCTTATGATTACTCTTCTGTAGAGGTCGTTGAGGTCTGATGTTGCAAACCTTCCTCCGTCTAAAGGAACCAATGGTCTCAAATCCGGTGGGATGACAGGTATAACCTTAAGAATCATCCATTCGGGTTTATTGATATCTTTAGACTCTCTGAACGCCTCAATTACGCTTAGTCTCTTTAGTGCCTCTGCCTTTCTCTGCTGAGATGTCTCTGTCTCTATCTTGTTCCTCAATTCGTATGAGAGGTTATCCAAGTCTATCTGAGACAGCAGTTTGTATATGGCGTCTGCTCCCATGCCGGCAACGAACTTGTTGGGGTCTTCGTCGGGAAGCATCTGGTTCTCCTTTGGAAGAGAGCCGAGTACGCTCAAATACTCCTCCTCTGTAAGCAGGTCCAATTTATGTACACCGTTCTCTGCTGCAAGTCCGGGCTGAATGACTACATATTTCTCGTAATAAACTATAGTATCCAACTTCTTAGACGGGATGCCAAGCAGATAACCTATCTTGTTTGGAGTTGAACGGAAATACCATATATGCGCTACAGGAACGGTAAGTGTTATGTGTCCCATCCTCTCTCTACGAACCTTCTTCTCTGTTACCTCTACACCGCAACGGTCGCAGATGATCCCTTTGTAGCGGATTCTCTTGTACTTTCCGCAATGGCACTCATAATCCTTAGACGGGCCGAAGATTCTCTCGCAGAAAAGTCCGTCTCTCTCCGGTTTGTAGGTACGGTAGTTGACAGTCTCAGGCTTTAGAACCTCGCCCGAAGATCTTTCCAAAATCTCTTCGGGTGAAGCCAATCCTATGCTAATTCGGTTGAAATTGCTTTTAACCTTAATCTCTTTCTTAAAAGACATATTATTGTGATTTCTTATTTATTAACAATTAATCCAAATTCACGCTGAGTCCAAGACCTCTTAGTTCGTGAAGCAATACATTGAGCGACTCCGGAATGCCGGGTGTAGGCATAGGATCACCTTTTACTATAGCCTCGTATGCTCTTGATCTTCCGGTAACATCGTCTGACTTTATAGTAAGGATCTCCTGAAGTACATTCGATGCTCCGAATGCCTCAAGCGCCCAAACCTCCATCTCTCCAAATCTCTGGCCTCCAAACTGTGCTTTACCTCCCAACGGTTGCTGGGTAATAAGTGAGTAAGGTCCAATTGAACGTGCGTGCATCTTGTCATCTACCATGTGTCCCAATTTAATCATGTAGGTAACTCCAACGGTAGCAGGCTGGTCAAAGTACTCTCCGGTACCGCCATCTCTCAAATATGTCTTGCCATATCTTGGCAGACCTGCCTTGTCTGTATATTCACATATATCCTCCAAGGTAGCACCGTCAAAGATAGGGGTAGCGAACTTAAGACCAAGCTCTTTACCTGCCCAACCCAATACCGCCTCGTAGATCTGTCCCAAGTTCATACGAGATGGCACACCAAGAGGGTTAAGCACAATATCTACCAATGTACCGTCGTCAAGGAAAGGCATATCCTCATCTCTTACGACTTTGGCAACGATACCTTTGTTACCATGTCTACCTGCCATCTTGTCTCCAACTCTAATCTTTCTCTTCTTGGCAACATAAACCTTGGCAAGCTGCATGATACCTGTTGGAAGTTCGTCTCCTATTGTGAGGTTGTATTTTACCCTCTTAAGCTCTGCATCGTACTCCTTATGAGCTATAAGATAGTTGTTTACAAGAGACTTTATCATGTCGTTGGTATGAGCGTCCGATGTCCAGTTGACAGGATTGATATTCTCATAATCTAATGTCTCCAAAACCTCAAAGCTGAATTTGCTTCCTTTGGCAATAAGCTCCACACCGTAAAGGTCGTTTACACCCTGAGACTCTTTACCTTTAACAAGGATCATCAGTTTGTCTAAGAATTTGGCTCTTAGCTCTCCGGCCTTGCGGTTAAAGTCATCCTCTGCCGCCTGAATCTGTACCTTTGTGTTGTTCTTTATCTTTTTGCCTGAGCCCTCTTTACCTACGCGGGCAAACAGTCTTTTTCCTATTATGGTTCCCGACAACGATGGAGATGCCTTTAATGAAGCATCCTTTACATCACCTGCCTTGTCACCAAAGATTGCTCTAAGAAGTTTCTCCTCCGGAGATGGATCGCTCTCACCTTTAGGGGTAATCTTACCTATAAGAATATCACCAGGCTCAACATTGGCACCAACCCTAATAATACCGTTAGAGTCAAGATCCTTGGTGGCATCCTCGCTTACGTTAGGAATGTCTGAGGTCAACTCCTCCATTCCGCGTTTGGTATCTCTTACCTCCATTATATATTCATCTACGTGAATAGATGTAAAGATATCCTCTCTTATGATTCTTTCGGAAAGAACAATAGCATCCTCAAAGTTGTATCCTTTCCAAGGCATGTACGCAACCTTAAGGTTTCTTCCAAGAGCAAGCTCTCCGTTTTGTGTTGCATATCCCTCTGTAAGAATCTGACCTTTTACTACATGGTCTCCCTTTCTTACTATAGGTTTAAGCAGGATAGATGTGCTCTGGTTGGTCTTGCGGTAGATTGGCAGATTGTAGACTGTAATCTCAGGGTCGAAGCTTACAAATTTTTCATCATCTGTACGCTCGTATTTAACATGAATCTGAGTTGCGTCTACATATACTATCTCACCATCTTTCTCTGCAGATACCTGTGTACGTGAGTCCTTTACAACAGGGCCTTCAAGACCTGTTCCTACAATAGGAGCCTCAGGCGAAACCAAAGGTACTGCCTGTCTCATCATGTTTGATCCCATCAACGCACGGTTAGCATCGTCGTGCTCGAGGAATGTGATGAGTGATGCGGCTATTGAGGCAATCTGGTTAGGAGCGACATCCATAAGGTCTACTTCATCCTTGCCTACTACGGGGTAGTCTGCCTCAAGACGACACTTGATACGCTCATCCGTGAGGTTGCCCTCATCATCCAAATGTGCGTTTGCCTGTGCCACCATCTTGTCCTCCTCCTCCTCTGCACTCATATATACGCATCCGTTTGGAGACATATCAACCTTACCGTTGTTTACCTTTCTGTACGGGGTCTCTATGAAACCAAGGTCGTTGATTCGCGCGTATACGCAAAGTGAGGAGATTAGACCAATGTTAGGTCCCTCAGGTGTCTCAATAGGACACAAACGTCCGTAGTGAGTGTAGTGTACGTCTCGCACCTCGAATCCTGCACGGTCTCTTGAAAGACCTCCCGGACCCAAAGCGGAAAGCCTTCTCTTATTGGTCATCTCTGCCAATGGATTGGTCTGATCCATGAACTGGGACAACTGGCTGGTTCCAAAGAATGAGTTTATAACAGATGAGAGTGTCTTTGCATTGATAAGGTCTATTGGTGTAAAGACCTCATTGTCTCTCACATTCATTCTCTCCCTTATTGTTCTTGCCATACGTGCAAGACCAACGCTAAACTGGTTTGCCAACTGTTCGCCAACGGTTCTTATACGACGGTTACTTAGGTGGTCTATATCGTCTACGGTAGCTTTACCGTTTATAAGCTGAATCAAATATCTTATAATCTCAATTATATCTGCCTTTGTAAGTACCCTTACATCTGTAGGTGTGCTGAGATTAAGTTTTCTGTTAAGGCGGTAACGACCTACATCGCCAAGGTCATAACGTTTGTCGGAGAAGAACAACTTGTCTATTACATCTCTTGCAGTAGCCTCGTCCGGTGGTTCCGAACTTCTCAGCTGTCTATATGTAAATATGATAGCCTCTTTCTCCGTATTTGTCTGGTCCTTTTGCAAGGTGTTGTGGATGATGGCGAATTCGTTGGTAGAAGGATCGTCCTTGTGTACTAAAATGGTGCTTACGCCCGAATCCAATATCTCGTCTATGTTCTCCTCTGTAATCTCTGTCTCCCTGTCTACTATGATATCGTTACGCTCAATGGATACAACCTCTCCGGTATCCTCATCCACGAAATCTTCGTTCCATGTCTTTAGGACTCTGGCTGCCAACTTGCACCCAATGCATTTTTTAAGGTTTGCTTTGGTTACTTTTACCTCATTTGCAAGGCCGAATATGTCTAATATCTCTTTATCGCTCTCAAACCCTATTGCTCTCAGCAATGTGGTTACAGGCAATTTTTTCTTTCGGTCTATGTATGCGTACATGACATTGTTGATGTCTGTAGCAAACTCAATCCATGAACCTTTGAACGGTATTATCCTGGCTGAGTACAGTTTTGTTCCGTTGGCATGCATGCTCTGACCAAAGAACACGCCCGGCGAACGGTGCAACTGAGATACAACGATTCTCTCTGATCCGTTGATGATGAATGTGCCCCTTGGGGTCATATATGGAATTGCTCCAAGATATACATCCTGGATAACAGTGTCAAAATCTTCGTGTTCCGGATCTGTACAGTATAGTTTTAGTTTCGCTTTCAACGGTACGCAGTATGTGAGACCTCTGTCTAAGCATTCATCCATTGAATAGCGTGAAGGATCTATGAAATAGTCTATAAACTCAAGAACAAAATTATTCCTGGTATCAGTTATTGGAAATACCTCCTGAAAGACTTTGTATAACCCCTCGTTTTTTCTGTTTTCGGCAGTAGTATCTAATTGAAAAAAGTCTTTGAAGGATTTAAGCTGTACTTCCAGAAAATCCGGATACTCTAAAAGTGATTTGGAAGTCGCGAATGTAATCCGCTGATTATTTGTTGTTTGCGACATTGTTTTAGGGTTGGTTGAAAATAAACTTAAAAAAACGACAAAAAGGTTTAGAGCTATATTTAGCTCTAAACCTGACTATTTCCCGTTTGACGGGGAGAGAAGTTTATTTAACTTCAACTTCTCCTCCGGCTTCTTCAAGTTGTGCTTTAATCTGCTCAGCCTCAGCTTTAGATATTTTCTCTTTAACAGCCTTAGGTGCACCGTCTACCAACTCTTTAGCCTCTTTAAGACCAAGACCGGTGATCTCTTTAACAGCCTTAACGATCTGAAGTTTTGCCTGACCGGCTGATTTAAGGATAACGTCAAACTCAGTCTGCTCAGCTGCAGCAGCAGGACCGGCAGCAGGGCCGGCAGCAACAGCAACGGCAGCAGCAGCAGGCTCAATTCCATATTCCTCTTTAAGAACTTTAGCAAGTTCCTGTACATCTTTTACAGATAGATTCACTAACTCTTCCGCAAATTTTTTGATATCTGCCATGATTTCTAATTTTTATGTGTTATTATTATTATTTACTCTTTTTCTGATAAAGTTTTTACGATACCTGCAATCTTGCCACCACCTTGTGATGTAAGAGCTGAAATAACGTTCTTAACAGGCGACTGCAGTAATCCGATAATATCTCCGATAAGTTCCTCTTTAGATTTGATATTAACCAAAGTCTCAAGATTGTCTGCTCCAATGTAAGCGCAGCTGTCAACGAATGCACCTTTAAGTGCAGGTTTTCCGTTTGCCTCCTTGCTGAACTCTTTCATAAGTTTTGCAGGAGCGTTGCCAACGCTTGTAAACATTATTGCAGATGAACCTTTCATGATAGGCTCAAATTGCTGGTAGTTTTCAATACCTTTCTGCTCCAAAGCCTTGTAGAAGAGGGTATTTTTAACTACAACAAGTTTTATCTGTTTTTCAAAGCAAGCACGACGCAATTTTGATGTGAGCTCTGCATTGAGTCCTTCAATGTCTGTCACATAAAAATTAGGGGTCTCCTCAAGATGTGCTGCTATGCTATCAATAATTTGTACTTTTTCTTCTTTTCTCATAACAGATTACTTTTTATTCAGCAGCACCAAAGGTCTTGCTATCAATACAAATACCAGGGCCCATTGTAGAAGAGATAAAGATACTCTTAATATAGGTTCCTTTAAGTGCCTGAGGTTTAAGTTTAACAATTGTATTGAGAAACTCCGTAGCGTTCTCGGAAAGTTGTTTAGCATCAAATGATACCTTTCCAATGCTGCTGTGGACAATACCCTGTTTGTCAACTTTAAAGTCGATTTTACCGGCTTTAACCTCCTTTACTGCCTTGCCTATCTCCATGGTAACAGTACCGGTTTTAGGGTTTGGCATAAGGCCTCTAGGTCCGAGTATCCTACCAATAGCACCTATCTTAGCCATTACTGATGGTGTACAGATAATTACGTCAACATCTGTCCAACCACCTTTTATTTTATCAATATATTCATCCAACCCAACAAAGTCTGCTCCGGCCTCTTTAGCCTCGTTTTCTTTATCGGGGGTACACAATACCAATACGCGGGTTTGCTTTCCTGTTCCGTGCGGAAGTGTCACAACGCCGCGAACCATCTGGTTGGCCTTACGTGGGTCAACTCCTAAGCGAACAGCAAGATCAACTGATGCATCGAACTTGGTAAAGCTGGTTGCTTTTGCAAGTTCACAAGCCTCAGTAAGCTTGTACTGTTTGCCAGCCTCTACTTTTGCTTCAGCTGCCTTTAGATTCTTTGTAAGCTTGCTCATGTGCGTGTGATTTTATTTTACGTCGGCAGGAAATGTTCCTTCCACATTAATACCCATACTTCTTGCAGTACCTGCTACCATGCTCATCGCTGCTTTAAGAGTGAATGCGTTCATATCCGGCATTTTATCTTGTGCTATTGCGCGAACCTGATCCCAAGTTATAGTTGCAACCTTCTTACGGTTTGGCTCTGCAGAACCAGACTGTATCTTAGCAGCTTCTTTTAACTGTACAGCTACAGGCGGTTGCTTAACTACGAAAGTAAATGATTTATCACTAAAAACTGTAATAATCACTGGCAATACCTTACCGGCCTTGTCTTGAGTACGAGCATTAAATTGCTTGCAGAAATCCATAATGTTCACACCTTTTGAACCAAGTGCCGGTCCTACAGGAGGTGATGGATTAGCGGCTCCGCCTTTGATCTGCAATTTAATGAATGCGGCAATTTCTTTAGCCATAATAATTAATTTTTATACCTTTACTATTTGAACAAAATTTAGCTCTACTATTGTCTTTCTGCCAAAGATCATTACGCTTACCTTGAGTTTCTTCTTGTCATCCAAGACCTCCTCAACTACAGCATTGAAATCTTTGAAAGGGCCATCCGTAACTTTTACCTTTTCTCCTTTGATGAATGGAGTCATGTTCTCTTCATCTTTCTCAATAGATTCATCTACCTGTTGCAGAATCTGTCTTATCTCTGCCGGCCTTAAAGGAATAGCTTTATCTTTGGTTCCCATTATATCTACTACTCCATTCACACTCTTTATAGCAGAGTAGACCTCTTTGGTCATTGCTGCCTCAATAAAGAGGTAACCTGGGTATAAAAGTTTCTCGGAATTGACTTTTTTACCGTTTTTTACCTGAAAGATTCTTTCTGTAGGAATGAGAATTTTGGAAACTGAAGAAGAGAGGTTCAACCTCTCAATTTCATTTTCGATGTATTCCTTTACTCGTTTCTCGGCACTGGAGAAAACTCTGAGTGCATACCAGTCTTTGGTTGTGTTTGCCATGATTAGTATAACATCTTATAGATAGTCTTCATAATGCTTTCAAATGCGAAATCCATTAGGAAGACAACGACTGCAATAATCACGGAAGCTACCATAACAAGTATAGCTGAGCTCTGGAGTTGTGACCATGTTGGCCAACTCACTTTTTTTGTAAGTTCGTTGTACGACTCTTTAAAATACAAAGCTATTCTGTTCATATCATTTTAATTATGATAACTACAAATGGAAGCTTTTGCGTTACCTGATTAAATAACCAAATCGTAACTTTTGGTTAGCAGGGACAGAGCGATTCGAACGCCCATCAATGGTTTTGGAGACCACTATTCTACCCTTGAACTATGTCCCTATAAAAAGCTATTATCATCTTTTTGGTGATAATAGCCTTTTTATTTGATAATAATTATTCCAAAATCTTGGTTACCTGGCCGGCACCTACTGTTCTACCACCCTCACGGATTGCAAAACGTAGACCCTCGTTGATAGCTACAGGGTAGATAAGCTCTACTGTAATTGTAACGTTATCACCCGGCATTACCATCTCTACACCCTCTGGAAGAAGAATCTCTCCTGTTACATCCAATGTACGGATGAAGAACTGAGGACGATATTTGTTGTGGAATGGAGTGTGACGTCCACCCTCTTCTTTCTTAAGAACGTAGATCTCAGCCTGGAATTTCTTATGAGGAGTGATTGTACCAGGTTTAGCAATAACCTGACCTCTCTTAATCTCTTTCTTGTCAATACCACGAAGAAGTAAACCTACGTTATCACCTGCCTCACCCTCATCAAGAAGTTTTCTAAACATCTCAACTCCGGTAACGGTTGATTTTTTAGGCTCCTCGCCAAGACCGATGATCTGAACCTCTTCACCAACTTTGATAACACCAGTCTCAATTCTACCGGTAGCAACTGTACCACGACCTGTGATTGAGAATACATCCTCAACAGGCATTAGGAATGGTTTTTCGTTATCACGTGGAGGAAGTGGAATGTACTCGTCAACTGCATCCATAAGCTCCATGATCTTAGCCTCCCACTTAGGGTCGCCGTTAAGAGCACCTAAAGCAGAACCGCGGATGATAGGGGTGTTGTCGCCATCAAAGTTGTAGAAGCTAAGAAGCTCACGAACCTCCATCTCAACAAGGTCAATCATCTCCGGGTCGTCAACGATATCAACTTTGTTCAAGAATACAACGATTCTAGGAACGTTTACCTGACGAGCAAGAAGGATGTGCTCACGAGTCTGAGGCATAGGACCATCAGTAGCAGCAACAACCAAGATAGCACCATCCATCTGCGCTGCACCTGTAACCATGTTCTTTACATAGTCGGCGTGGCCTGGACAGTCAACGTGAGCATAGTGACGTTTTGCAGTCTGATACTCTACGTGTGCAGTATTAATAGTGATACCACGCTCTTTCTCCTCCGGAGCGTTGTCGATAGAGTCAAATGAACGTAACTCAGAAAGACCCTGCTTTGCAAGCACTGTAGTAATAGCAGCAGTCAAAGTGGTTTTACCGTGGTCAACGTGGCCGATAGTACCAATGTTAACGTGTGGTTTATCCCTTTTAAAAGTTTCTTTTGCCATAATAAATAAATTAATTAATTGTATATTTTTTTACACACTGATAGAGCCGGTGATGAGATTTGAACTCATGACCTCTTCCTTACCAAGGAAGCGCTCTACCCCTGAGCTACACTGGCGAACACAAAAAAAGAGCGGAAGACGAGGTTCGAACCCGCGACCCTCAGCTTGGAAGGCTGATGCTCTACCAACTGAGCTACTTCCGCAATTGTGGGGAGAGCAGGATTCGAACCTACGAAGTCGTACGACAGCAGATTTACAGTCTGCCCCAGTTGGCCACTTTGGTATCTCCCCTAATTTACTTCAAATAACTTTGAGCCGATGGAGGGATTCGAACCCACGACCCGCTGATTACAAATCAGCTGCTCTGGCCAACTGAGCTACATCGGCAATATGTCAATCCCTTCTGATGCGTGTCTAAAACACTTTTCTTTTCGTTTGGGATTGCAAAGATATGTGTTTTGTTTTTATCTACCAAATATTTTGGCAGATTTTTTTGTAAATTTAGTTGCTTTTATTCCATTCCTCTATTAATAAGGCTACTATGTCCTCTGTGTTGTACCTGCAAATACTTACAAGTTCCTCTACTGTTCCCTGCTCTACAAATTTGTCGGGAATACCCATACCTATAATCTTTACGGGCTTTCTGCATGATACATATTCGCATATTGCACCGTAGAGTCCACCCTTAACGACTCCGTCCTCTATGGTTATTATCTTATCGTAGTTGCCGAGGATCTTGTTTAAGAGTTCTGTGTCTAACGGTTTAAGGAAGCGCATGTCGTAGTGCCCCGGGGTTATTCCCTGTGCCTTGAGCTGTTCTATTGCCTTGGCTACCCTGTTGCCGGCTGTTCCCAATGATAGAATTGCTATTCTGCTTCCCGACAATATCTCGCGGCCCCTCCCAGGCTCTATAAAGGTATATTCGTTTGGAAGAGGGAGACCTTCGCATTTTCCTCTTGGGTATCTTATTGCAGTGGCGCCGTATTGCTCCTGAGTTGCCGAGTACATTATGTTACGCAGCTCTATCTCGTTCATGGGGGCGGCTATCGTAATATTTGGAATGGGACGGAGGTAGGCAAGATCAAATGCCCCATGATGTGTTGCGCCATCTTCGCCAACCAATCCGGCTCTGTCTATGCAGAAAATCACCTTGAGGTTTTGCAGGGCTACATCGTGTACTATGTTGTCGTATGCTCTCTGCAGGAATGTTGAGTAGATATTGCAGAACGGAAGTGCTCCTGCTGCTGCCAATCCTGCCGAAAATGTTACCGCATGCTCCTCTGCTATACCAACGTCAAAGCTACGGTTGGGGAACACCTTCATCATACCTGTCATGGAGCAACCGCTTGCCATTGCCGGTGTTATTCCAACAATATTTGGATTGGTCTCTGCTAAATCTATTATTGTATTGCCAAATATCTCTTGGTATTTGAGCCTGTTGTCGCTGCTTTTTACCCTTTCTCCGGTCTTAATGTCAAAGGTGCCGGGTGCGTGCCATATGGTCTGGTTCTGCTCGGCCGGTTTGTATCCCTTTCCTTTTATTGTGCGTACATGCAGGATTTTTGGTCCGCGTATATCCTTTATATTGGTGAGGGTTGTTACAAGCTGCCCTATGTCGTTACCGTCTATTGTGCCAAAGTATCTAAAGCCCATGGCTTCAAAGAGGGTTCCGTTTTTAAGTAGTGCAGATTTTGTTGTAATCCAGAATTTTTGGATTAACCTGCGTACACGCCCGTTGCCAAGTCTGTTCCAAACTTTGTTCTTTACCTTATTATATAAAGGGGAGGTGGATAGCTTCACAAGATAGTTGTGCATTGCACCCACATTCTTGTCTATTGAGATCTGGTTGTCGTTGAGGATAACTAAAATGTCAGAACTCATTGAACCGGCATTGTTCAATGCTTCGTATGCCAAGCCTCCCGACAAAGCGCCGTCTCCTATTACTGCTATTATATGGTTATGCAACCCACGCAGCTGCTCCCCCACGGCAATACCAAGCGCCCCCGAAATGGAGGTTGATGTGTGTCCGGCTCCAAAGGGATCGTATTCACTCTCGGATCTTTTTGTGAAACCGCTTAGCCCGTTGAGCTTTCTGTTGTTCTTAAAGGCCTCTTTTCTGCCTGTTAGAATCTTGTGGGCGTATGCCTGATGCCCTACATCCCAGATGAGCTTGTCGTTAGGTGTATTAAAGACGTAATGTATACCCACGGCAAGTTCAACTGCACCAAGACTTGCTCCAAGATGCCCGGGATTCTTTGCACAGCACTCTATCATATATTCTCTTATCTCATCGCACAGGATGCCGAGCTTGTCTATGCTCAGGCCTCTTATATCTTTGGGATAGTTGATATTGTCTAATAATTTCACCTCTTTTTTTAAGTTTGTTGGGGGCGCAAGTTACAACTTTTTTTGACAGTTATAATAAAAATGCCTAACTTGCTTGGCGTTTTTCGCACCCCTATGGTAGAAATTATTAAATTATACAATAGTGAATAATACAATCAAAACTTTAAAAGATTCAGCGGCCATGAGGTGGACCGCCTTAGTGTTGCTTGCAATGGCAATGTTCTTTGGATATATCTTTATGGATATACTGTCACCTCTAATGAGTATGTTACAGGAGTATAGAGGTTGGGATCCAACTGCTTACGGCAGATATGCCGGTTCCGAGACCTTCCTTAACGTATTTGTCTTCTTCCTCATATTTGCAGGTATTATCTTGGATAAGATGGGGGTAAGGTTCACCGCTATTTTGTCGGGAGCTGTAATGGTAGCGGGAGCTTCTATAAACTACTTAGCTGTTTCAGACGCTTTTGTTGGTAGCTCTGTAGAGGCTTTCTTTACAAATAACCTTAATATTCCGGAGCAGTGGTGGAATATAACACCGTTCTATGCAGGTATGCCCGCTTCTGCCAAGTGTTCAGCCATAGGGTTTATGATTTTTGGCTGTGGCGTTGAGATGGCGGGTATAACGGTTTCCCGTGGTATTGTAAAATGGTTTAAGGGGAAGGAGATGGCGCTTGCAATGGGGTGCGAGATGGCGTTGGCAAGAGTTGGTGTTGCTGTGGTGATGGTAGGCTCTCCATTTGTAGCATCAAAGATTGGAGCTGTTCCAAGTGTTTCAAGGCCGGTTCTATTTGCCGTTATACTTCTTATTATAGGTCTTATCTCTTTTATTGCATACGCGTTCATGGATAAGAAACTCGAAAAACAGATGGGCGAGAGCGGCGAGGAGAAGGATGATCCATTTAAGTTGTCAGACCTTAAATATCTGTTTGGAAGCAAGGTCTTCTGGCTTGTAGCTATCTTGTGCGTACTATATTACTCTGCGATATTCCCTTTCCAGAAATACGCGATAAACATGCTGCAGTGTAATCTTGGACTTTCTGCGGAGACAGCAGGACTCATCTTCTTCTGGTTCCCTATTGGAGCGGCTGCAATCACACCGTTCTTGGGCAATTTCTTGGACAAGAGGGGTAAGGGTGCTACAATGCTTATATACGGTGCACTTCTTATGATATTGTGTCACCTTACATTTGCATTTATACTTCCTGCAACCAAGTCTGTTGTAGTTGCGGTTATAGGAATTGTGCTGTTGGGCATATCATTCTCATTGGTTCCGGCATCTTTGTGGCCATCTGTTCCTAAGCTTGTAGATGAAAAGTTGCTTGGTTCTGCTTATGCCGTAATTTTCTGGATTCAGAATATAGGTCTGTACCTGTTCCCTATGATTATAGGTATGGTTATCTCTGCAACCAATCCCGGTGTTACAGATCCTTTGAAATACAATTATACTGTTCCTATGGTGGTATTTGCATCCCTTGGTGTACTTGCTCTTGTATTCGGGTTGTGGCTTAAGGCTCTTGATGCAAAGAAACATTACGGTTTGGAGCAGCCTAACATCAAATAATAAAGTGGAATTCAATTTTAATTACTAATACTTACCTAAAATTTTATGAATAAGGCAATAAAAACCTTGAAAGACAGTAAGACAGCTTGCTGGATAGCCTTGGCACTGTTGGTTGTGCCAATGTTTGCATCCTATTTCTTTGACGATATGTTCTCAACCATATCGCACATTTTTAAAAATCCAAATTTGTTAGAGTTGGGTTGGAACTCTGGTGAATACGGTTTCTATGCCGGGGGATATTCATTCTTGTGCGTTTGGGGCGGACTTATAATTTGCGGTATGCTGTTGGATAAATGGGGCGTAAGGGTAACAGGCTCTATTTTCGTTGGATTGATGGTTGTTGGTGCGGCATTGGTATCGTTTGCCATATCTGCCGGATTTGAACCAAAAACCTCTCTTACGGTTGCATATATCGGATGTATGATATTCGGATTGGGCAGTGAGATCGCAGGAGTGGCTGTGACCCGTTCAATTGCCAAATGGTTTAAAGGAAAAAATATGGCTTTGGCAATGGGCTTGCAGCTTGCAATTGCCAGGTTGGGAACTGCATTGGCATTCTTCCTATCGCCTATATTGGTAACAATGAAGGCGCAGGGCGAGATCTATCACCTTACAGATACCAATAAACCTGCATTGTTTGGTCTTATGTTGCTCTTTTTAGGTGCTATCCTTTGGGCAATATTTGTTGCAATGGATGCTAAATTTGACAGACAGCTTGGTACAACAGACAAAGTTGTAACATCTGAGGAGGACAAATTCAAATTTTCAGACATATTCAGGGTACTTGGTAACAAGCATTTTATTTTAGTTTCGCTGCTTTGCGTATTCTTCTACTGCTGTATTATCTCGTTCAAGAAGTTTGGAACATCTATCCTTATCCCAAGATTCGGTATTGATGTAGATACAGCAAAGTGGATGGTTACAATGATACCTTTCTTTACAGTTATATTTACTCCGTTGTTCGGTACATTGGTAGACAAGATTGGAAAAGGTACAAGGTGGATGATAATAGGTTCTGTACTGGTATTGACATCGCATCTTATCATTGCATTTGCACCAAGCGTAACTTACTTTGGATATGTAGGTATTGCATTGTTGGGTGTTGGTTATTCATTGGTACCTGCTGCCATGTGGCCATCTGTTCCTAAAATCATCCCGGAAAAGAATCTTGGAACCGCTTATTCGCTTATCTACTGGATTCAGAATATGGGTATGCTTATAGTACCTATTTTCGTGGGATTGATATTCAATAAATATATTACAGCCGATGAGGGCGATGCTATAAGAATTGCTCAGGAGCAGACTGCGGCGGTAGGGGCAGAATATATATTTATCGGCCTTGGCGTTGTGGCTGTTGTAGTATCTCTACTGTTTGCTGCCTCTTCCAGGAAGAATCCGCAGTTGGAATTGGATATGCCTAACAAGAAGTAAAAAACGGTGTTGTCTGAAAAGACAACCTAAAAGCAGATCCTGCATTTGCAAGACAATAATAAGGGTGGCCCGTTTGAGCCACCCTATTTTTTGACTTCTCGCATTTTACCGCTATCTTTACAGAGATTACAAAACTACTTTAGAAATAAATATAATGCTTTAGAAAAATGGAACTTGAAATCTGTGCATACTCCATAGAGTCTTGCCGTAATGCAAGGGATGCCGGAGCCAACAGAGTAGAGCTCTGCTCATCACCTCAAGAAGGTGGAACCACCCCATCCATGGGGATGATTGCTGCTGCATCAAAAGTTCTAAAGGACCAAACGCACTCCAAGGAAGATAGCCCCGTGGAACTATATGTTATGATAAGACCGCGTGGAGGAGACTTTGTATATACAGATGAAGAGTTTGATGTGATGAAGAGAGATATTTCTGCTATTGGAGAATCGGGCATAGCTGTAGATGGGGTTGTATTTGGAATTCTCACGCAAGACGGCCATATAGATATTGAGCGGAACAGACAGCTTGTAGAATCAGCCGGCAAATATAATTTAAAAGTCACATTCCATAGAGCAGCAGACAGATGCATCTCTGCACCGGAGCAGATAGTAGAGGATATAATAGAAACAGGTGCATATCGCATATTAACATCGGGACAAAAACCAACAGCAGAGGAGGGGAAAGATAATATAAGGCGCATGGCAAAGGCAGCTGCAGGTAGAATAAAAATAATGTGCGGCAGCGGAGTGACAGAGAAAAATGCGGCACTTTTAAAGGAATGCGGTGTTGATGCGGAACACGCAACAGCCAAAAGCTTCCGTACAAGCAATGCCTGCAACATAATGAATGAGACAGATACAATAATGTATTCAGATAAAACAAAAATTATGAACATACTAAAAGAACTTAAACTAATTGCTCTGTTTGCTCTGCTGCCAATTCTGTCATGCACGGTAACAGAAAAGGATTACCGCTATTGCAAGGAGATACAGGAGAATCCAAACCTCTCAAAAGGTGAAAAGGAGGCGCTTGACTTTATCTATAGATATTCTCCGTTAGAGGATATAACAGAGTATGGGCCGGAATTTTGGGTTGCCAATGTCAAACAGACTTTTAAAGTTAGGGAGTCCACCCCTTGGGGTAATACTATTCCCGACAATATCTTCAAACACTATGTCCTTCCCATAAGGGTAAACAACGAGGCTGTAGACTCTGCCAGAATTGTCTTTTGGAAAGAACTTGAACCACGAATAGCAAACTGTAAGACTATGGAGGAGGCAGCCCTTGCTGTTAACCATTGGTGCCACGAAAAAGCCAACTATCAGCCTACAAATGCAAGGACTTGCAGCCCTACGGCCATGATATTGAGGACATACGGCAGATGTGGCGAGGAGTCTGTATTTGCTGTTGCAGCACTAAGGGCTGCAGGACTTCCTGCACGGCAGATCTATACCCCGCGTTGGGCGCACTGCGATGATAACCATGCGTGGATTGAGGTTTGGGTAGACGGACAGTGGAAATATCTTGGAGCCTGCGAACCGGAGCCCGCACTTAACATGGCATGGTTCACATTTCCTGCCAGCAGAGGCCTGTTCATGCAGACAAGGGTGTTTGGTAAATATACAGGTGATGAGGAGGTTGTGAAAGAGGGTGATTTGGTGACATATATAAATGCAACCCCTACATACGCAGAAACATCAAAGCCTGTTATAAGGGTTACAAAAGCCAACGGAAAACCTGTTGAGGGGGCAACTGTAGATTACAGAGTATATAACTATTCAGAGCTTTTCCCTGTTGCAACGCTCAAGACAGACAAGAAAGGAGAATGCTCATTGACAATAGGTAACGGAGACTGGATTATTTGGGCGAGTAAAGGGGAGCTTTATAACTACGTAAAGGTAAATCCTGTTGGAAAGGATGTGATTACCATAACAATAGATAAGGATAACAGCAACCTTATAACAGATACGCTTTCTATTGTACCTCCTGCCGGACGTGCATTTGCTTTGAGCGTAAGCGAAAAGGAGAGGGAGATGAATGACCGTATGCTAGTTGCAGAGGACTCTATAAGGGCGGCATACGCAACTACATTCTTAGGCAAAGAGGAGACATTCGGTTGGGGAGGTTGCCTTGGTTTTGACAATGATAAAAAAGAGCGTTTATGGAGTATAGTTAATAATTCATACGGAAATTATGGGCAGATAATAGATTTCTATAATGAAACTTATAATGACAAGACATTGCCGGATAACAGGACAGTGATAGCACTGGCACTGCTTGAGGCATTGGAAGAGAAAGATCTTCAGGATCTTAAGGGAGATATGCTTTTCTCTCATCTTCATGCGGCATTTGCTAACGGCAAAGACAATTCCTTAATTGCATCACTATACAACAAAGATGATTTGCAGGGAAGCGACATGGCAATAAAATATATCATATCTCCAAGAATAAGCACAGAGAGCCTTACGCAATGGAGAGAAAAGATATACAATTGGTTATTTTCCAACCAATTACTACTATCAGGAGCAAAAGATAATAACGCAATTGCACGGTCTGTAATGGACCATGTTAGGGCAAATGTCATTATTGACCCAACAACAGGGCGCGGTGATGTACACCTTTCACCTGCAAGTATGCTTAAACGAATGAGGGGAGAGAAGATATCAGCAGATATCTTCTTGGTTGCATGTTTAAGGACGGCAGGTATTCCTGCAAGACTTAACCCAATAGATGGCAAGCCTCAATACTTTGCAGATGATTGGATTACCTGCGACATATTCGCAGAAACATCCGTAGCACAAGCTCCAGGCGCATCTTCACAGAAGTATGGATGGCTGTCATTAAAATGTAATGGTGATAATCCGTTGTACTACATAAACTTTACAGTTTCAAAAATGGAAAACGGACGTCCTTGGCTAAGAGATCTCGGAAGCTCTGCAGAGGGTGATATGGGCCCGGGTATGAGACTCAACTCTATCTTTGCATCACCTGTAAAGTTGGAAACAGGTACATATCTGCTTACTACGGGCAACCGTAAAAGCGACGGTAGCGTTAAATGCCAGCTTAAAATGTTTGAGATAAAGGCAGATGATACAACTGCGTTAGGCTTTGAACTACCTACAATGGAGGAGACCTTTACGCCGCTTGTAACTATTCCACAATTAGCCGATTATCTCCCTCTGCCTAACAACAACTACACAGCTGTAGCCATTATATCATCTTCAAATGAGCCCACAAACCACATGATTAGGGACATAAGTGCAATGGCAGGAGATTTTGAAAAATATCCTGTAGAGTTCAGCTTCCTACTTAGGAACGATACTGAGTTAATACAGTTTGTTTCCGGCAACAGGCGCCCTCTTCCAAAGAATCTTACGCTTAAGGTAGACAAGGGGCAAAAGGTAGAATCACTTATAACCTCTGCCCTTGTTGGAGCGGGTCTGATGCCTGCAGAGGGTGAGACTCAATTGCCGCTGCTTGTTATGGTAAACAAAAAAGGAGAAGTGGTTTACTTCTCCTCAGGATACAGGATTGGAACAGGTTACCAGATCTCAAAATATCTTGTTTCTACAGGAACAAATGAATAGAAGATTTGGCTGTTGAATCTGTTAAAGAGCTTTACAGTAATATTGTTTTCACCTTTTACAACCGGAACTGCAACAACAAGCGGTTTCGGTTGTTCTTTTGTGTACATTCTCTCTGCTATAAGCATTCCGTTATGCCATACCTCAACGGCATCTGCCGTGCCAACTTCAAATGATGCTGTTCCTCTCTCGTTAGATTGAAACTTGTATTCTTTTATAATGTTTGTCTGTGGCTTGGCGGAAATTTCCTCCCGCTCTTGAATATTCAGCTGCTTGCTGTCTATATTTTTAGGTAACAATAGTTTATCATAGTTTGCGGGTTCTATCTCCCTTTTATGTGTAAGTTTTACGACCTTCCCATTTTTGTAGACAGCTTCAAAATCGCTCTCGATATCCGGCACAATTATTCTTATTTTGGAATTGTTTGTGCTATACGGAAAATTCCATCTGTAACCACAAACAGCCTTTTTTGTTCTGTAATAGTCGAACATTGAGTAATGGTAGAGAGTGTCAGCATCCTTTAATTTGTAGATCCTGTTCCCTTTTTCATCAACTAAAACAGCAACGGCATCGCTGCGCCTTGCATTCCTGTTTTTTACTGCTTTTGCCTTTATTATGCCATTATCTCTGTACAGTGAATCTCTTGCTGTCGCCAACCAACCGGAGCTGTCTATCCATTTCCCAATAGAGAGCAAAAGATCCTTTTCATAGTTAGTTACTGCTCCGTCTCCCGTTGGCCCTATATTTAAAAGATAGTTTCCACCGGCTCCTATAACTCTTTTTAATGAGTTTATCTTCTCTGCAAGTTTTTCTTTCATTGGAACATGTTTTTGCCAGCTTCTGTAGCCCCAGGTCTCCTTATAAACAGACTCTGCTGTCTGCCATGGCTTGTTTGGAACATAATCCGGAATTACATTGTCGGGCATTACGGCAAAATCACCGTAATCGTTACCTATTCTGCCACTTACACTGCAGTTTGGTTGTATGCTTTTTACCAAATTGTACAGTTCGCGGCTCTGCTCGCGGGTAAGCGAACCCATATCAAACCATAGTTCGCTCACAGGCCCGTAATTCTCCAACAGCTCCTTAACCTGTCTCTTGTTGTATTCATGATGCTCAGGTGTAATTGGATCTGCATTATGGCTTGAGATTGGGTATGCCGGCGGATAATGCCAATCTATAAGGGAAAAATAGATACCTAAGTTCAATCCGTGCCTTTTGCAGGCTTGGCTCAGCTCCTTAAGGGCATCCCTCCCAAACGGGGTGTTCATTATGTTAAAATCTGTCTCTTTGGAATTGTACATGCAGAAACCGTCGTGATGCTTTGATGTAAAGACAATGGCATCCATTCCGGTATTTTTGGCCAATACGGCTATTGAATCTGCATCCCATTGTTCTGCAGAAAAATGCTCTGCCGCACGTGCATACCAGTCCGAGAATATGCCGGCAAAGGATTGTATCTGCTCGCTGTAGCCCCACTCCACGTTTTTACCGCGGTACACACCTCCGTAAACAGAGTACAGCCCCCAGTGTACAAACATTGAGAAGCGTCCCTTATCTTTAACAGGCTCCTGTTTTGTGTTTGCCATAACGTTATTTGTTGATACTAACAGCATTGCCAACAACAACGCTGTCTTTGAGTATAAAATTGCTCTTTTAAACATAAAGATTGCTGTAAAGTGGTAAGTAATCCCAAAGGTACAAAAAAGGTGACTCAAACGAGCCACCCTTAATTATATTATCAAATAACCGCATTGCAGGTCTTGATAGACAAGATACCATTTGCTATCTCTCAATAGTCTGTTCTCTGTCGGGACCTAAAGAGATCATACTTACAGGGACGCCAAGCTCCTTCTCAATAGACCTTACATAGTTCATGAACTCAAATGGAAGCTCCTCCTCCTTCTTTATGCCGGTAAGGTCTTTTTTCCACCCTTTGAACTCTTTGTAGACAGGCTCGATCTCTGCGTATGTATCGTATGGTACCTGATTGGTTTCCACTCCGTTTACTTTGTACGCGGTTGCAACCTTAATGGTGTCGAATGTGTCCAATACATCTGCTTTCATCATTATAAGGTTGGTAACTCCGCTTATCATTATGGCATATTTTAGTGCAACAAGGTCTAACCAGCCTGTTCTGCGCGGACGACCTGTTGTAGCACCAAACTCAAACCCTTTCTGTCTAAGCTCCTCGCCTGTGGCATCATTAAGTTCGGTAGGGAACGGACCGCTGCCAACTCTTGTGCAGTATGCTTTAAATATACCGTAAACTGATCCTATCTTACCGGGCGCTACGCCCAATCCTATGCAGGCTCCGGCACATGTTGTTGAGGATGAGGTTACAAACGGATATGAACCAAAGTCTATATCCAACATGGAACCTTGTGCACCCTCTGCAAGAATCTTCTTGTTGTCTGCCAAGAATTTGTTTACAACATATTCCCCGTCTATGAGGTTAAATGAGCGCATATACTCTACGGCATCAAGCCACTCTGCCTCATGTTCCTCTGCATTGTACTCAAAGTCATATTGTTTTAGGAAGACTTTATGCTTGTTTTTAAGAGAGGTGAATCTCTCTGTAAAGTCTGCTGTTAAAATATCGCCTACACGCAAGCCGTTT
Organism: uncultured Bacteroidales bacterium; assembly: GCA_900544815.1. Lineage (GTDB taxonomy): Bacteria > Bacteroidota > Bacteroidia > Bacteroidales > UBA932 > Egerieousia. The sequence continues at coordinate 28,252 of UQWT01000010.1, forward strand.
CTTCCTGTCTTATCCATATAGGTAGGGCCTATTCCCTTAAGGGTTGAGCCAATCTTGGATTTCCCTTTTGAAGCCTCAGATGCTGCATCTATTATTCTGTGCGTTGGCAGAATGAGATGAGCCTTCTTGGAGATCATAACGCGCTCCCTTACAGGAACACCCATTGCCTCTATCTCCTCACACTCGTGTTTAAAGATAATTGGGTCTATAACAACACCGTTACCAATTACATTAACTGCGCCTTTGCGGAATACTCCCGATGGAACACTGTGAAGAACAAATTTTTTACCCTCAAAATGAAGGGAGTGACCCGCGTTAGGGCCTCCTTGGAATCTTGCAACAATAGGATATGAGGCGGCAAGAACATCAACAATCTTTCCTTTTCCCTCATCTCCCCATTGAAGACCAAGAACTACATCAACTTTCATAAAATCGTGTTATAAAAAATTTTCAATGTAAATGTAAAATCAAATGTTTAGAATGGTAGATCATCCGAGCCGTCTCCCTCATCTGCAAAATTTACAGGAGAGGAGGTCTGCTGTTGGTTAAACTGCTGTGGCTGCCCGTACTGTTGCTGGCTATACTGTTGCGGTTGCCCGTTTTGTGGCTGCCCTCCGTTTTGTTGCACAGGTGCCTGATAGCCGCTGCCTGCCGGAGCCGCCCCCTGCATATTGCTTGCCGGATTATCTGCTTTTTTGCCCAACAGCCTTATGTTATCTGCTACAATCTCTGTTGTGTATCTAGTCTGCTGGTTCTGGTCCTGCCATTGTTTGTAACGGATCTTCCCCTCAACCATTATCTGAGTCCCTTTTCTTATGAATCTTTCAGCAACATCTGCGTTAGACCCCCAGCATACAATGGTATGCCACTCTGTTTGATCTACCCAATTGCCGCTTTTATCTCTTGCTCTGTCGCTTGTAGCAAGTGAAAAGTTTGCTACAGTTCCCCCGGAAGGCAGGTGTCTTACATCCGGATCCTTACCCACATTTCCAATTAAAATTACCTTGTTGAATGACATATCAGTTGTTTTAAATTTTAACCTCCAAATGTAGATATATTTTTTAAGATACAGCTTAAAAAGTTATCAACAATTTAATATTTTAAAAAAACAAGAGAGCCAACAGCATGGTTGTCAGAAATTGAAGAATACTCCGGCAAGTATGTTAAACGGCCTTATCCGATACTTGCAAGAAAACTCCTGAAGACCATTTATAACAGAATAGGCATACACATGCTGGTTAAGTATATTGCGGGCTGTGAGATTAATTTCAACGCCATTGCCAAGGCGGTAAACGAGCGAAGCATCAAACAGTACTGTATTTTTTGTCTGCTCGGACGTAAGCATGGTAAAATAATGCTCGGCTACAATCTTTAAATCCAAATTGTTGATTGGAGTTATATCAAAGGATAGTGTATGGCTGAAATTATCCTTGGAATCTGTTTGCCCGCTTCCCGACAAATCCAGTATGTTATGAAAATAGTGCAGTTTGTACTCCATCCCCAACCATTTGGCAAAACGGCCTGAAAACATTGGTTTAAAAGAGAAGGTCTGAGACCTGTATGGGGTACGGACACCGTTCTGAAGAGTTGATGTAGATGAATAATCCCTATAGGAAACAGATGCCCCAATTTTTCCGTTTATACCGTATAGACCCACACTTCCGCTAATGGTAGCATACCAACTCTCTCCCCGGCTTGGAGCATACTCCGTTCCCAATATAATGTAATTCCCAAGAAAATCTTGTGTTGCCGATGTTTGATAAATATTCCAACTCCTGCTTACAATTCCATCTACATACAGCATATTTAGAGGGTCTTTGAAATTAATATGTCCTGTTACACTATAATAATGGTTCAACTTACTATTTGTAGAACCCTTCTTAAGATATCTGTAATTCCGCAATATATAACCAGTATACATATTGTGTATATCCAATTCCAAGTCCGACGCACTGCCAAGTACCTCAAAACTAAGTTTTGGGAGCGGCATATACTTAATTAAGCCGAAGGCTTTATACGTAAAATGGTCTGTATCAATACCTCTGTACTTAGACCAACCAATCGGTAAAGAAAATATGATATCCCAATTTTTGGAGTGGTATTCCATATTCGGTTTTATGTACGGGCGTACAAACGATGCATGATGATTATTGTCAAACACAGACATTCCGGTATCTTCAGGAGCTTCTACACCGTTAAGAAAACTATCCAAAGACCGTACAGATGCCTCCAATCCGGTTGAAATACCTATTGTCATCCCATCTGCCACTATGAAGTCAGAAGAGATATAAGTATTTGTATTGTAATTCACAACCCATATTGATTGATGCTGCATATCATCTTCAGCACGTAGAACTGTCAATGTTTGATCAAAATGAGAAAAATCGTTATGTGATTCTATCGTAAAGGCTCTGTTCCCGCTCTTTTTAATATATTTTAAATCATCGTTTACAAATAAATAAGGAAGTGATGCCTTTTGAGCATTTGGGAACTCTCCGCTTGTTGTACTTCTTGCATTGGCAAACTCACTCTCTACGGTTAAAACATTACGGAAATAATAGTCCTTCTTATTAGCTTCGGCCTCAACTTGCCCCTGTAACCTGTGCTTGCGAGTTTTGGCTGTTTCGCTCTCGTTAACGGTTTTAACATTGTCATTAAAATAATAAGTGGTAGAGGATTCATTCCACGATTCTAACTTATCATAAAGATACGATAGGGATGATTTTACTTTCCAATCACTCTTTAACTTCCATAAATTGGAGGTGTTGAAAAGAGCTGTATTATTGAATCTTACACGGCGTTCATCAAGTGGGGCATTGCTTGTGCCTACAGAGATAAACTCATTGGAGTTAACCTTTATGGGGCGGTTGTTGCTAATGCTTTTTATTTGCAACTCCTTGGAAAGATCTTCGCCCGTGTTGTTTGTCTTGATATTGTTAATGCTGTTCCATTTTGGAGCCACCCTCATAAGAAAGAGATTTCCATCCCACAATGCCTCCGGCTTTGAAGTTACACCACCGGCCAATTTAACAGTACCAATCCATTTGCCTCTTGCACGATCTCTTAACGACAGATTGATTGCAGGTTTGGTTTTGGTACCCATCTCTGCCAAAGCACGTATAGGCTGATGTCTTTCCATTATCTCCACTGTCTTTATATCTTTTGCCGACAAATTTTCCGTAAGCAGCGAATACCTTCCGCTGAGCATATCCATACCCTCTATATAAAGATTCTCAATTGATTCGCCATTATAGTAGATACTTCCATCTTTACGCACCTCTATTCCCGGCATTCTCTTTAGTACATCAGATATACTTTTATCCTGCAATTCGGCAAAACTTTGAACATTAAACTTTATAGTATCACCTGCCATTTTTACCTTTGGCGCACGCACTGTAATCTCGTTGATCTGCATCGCCTCAACTTTCATCATTATATCCATACTGCCAATCTTCTCCACCGGAAGAATCTTTGTGGCATATCCGAGCATAGAAACCTTTATCGAATCTGTTTCGGATGGCAATGTGCGTATTTTCAAGGTAAACAGTCCTTTTGAATCGCTTACAGCATATTCAGGGCCCTCTTTACCACTGTGCAGATATAATATAACAGCACCCGTTAAAGCTCCTTCGCCGTCATAGACCTTGCCTTTTAGCACAAACTCCTGGGTTTGTGCTAAAAGAGATATGTTAAAGATGTTAAAAAAAACTATAAATATGTATATTATCCTTTTCAAAACCAACTATTTAAAATTAACCTCCTGATAATCAAATCTCTCATGTATCTCCACTTTTCTTCTGCTCAAATACGCTATATCTTTAATGAGCCTTTATAAATTCCAAAGCTTCAATGGAGATTGGGTCACATAGTTTGTAAAAAAACAAGAAAGCCAATGGCATATTTTTTAAAGGGTTAAATTTTACCAATGTTGTTTTGCCTCCATAGTAGAAACCATTATCTCTGTTGCGACCATAGTCAACTTTTCCAAAGCAGGTGTACATAAAACAGAGCATTTTGTCACTGTTCTTAAGATAAATCCTGTCAATGGCTAAAAGTATATTGTGAGAATGATCCTTTACAATAGTCCTAAAAATATAGTTTTCGGGATTATCCTCCACAAAGCTGGGCCTATACCCAATGTCTAAAAAACGATACCTGTCAACATAGTCTCCATAACCCGGTATTGCACAATGAGGAAAAGGGTTCATTTTTTTAAGTTTCCTGTATTTTTCTGTATACACAATAGCCCTCCCCGGTACGGTAAACAGCAGAGAGTCAAATTCTACAGCATGCTTTTTTATCAACGACTTTACTATTCTCTGCCAATAAACGTATGACTTTTCCGGTAATATGTTCATACACTCAGGCTTATCTTTCTTATATGAGCACCAAGCATCGTAATCCGTTGAGTTTTGGCCTGTCAATACGGGATAAGGATTGGATAAAATCCTATCCCATAACGAGCCTATCTTGAACAAAACAGGCGAATTGCCTATATTGCAGGTAACAGAATCATTCTCCAAAGAGATGGTTACGGGTGCTTTACTATATGGTATATTGTTCATCGTACCACAAGCAGTCAATGCAGTTAAAACGCAGAGTAAGTACATAGTTCTTTTCATTGCGTAATCATTTTATAAAAAAAGAATACCTCGGTAAGTATGTTAGCGACCTTATTAAAATTTAATCTCCTGAAAATCAAAGCTCATTTTTTTCTTTAGTGTTTCGGGATCGATTGGTTTTCCATCTTTGTCAACGAATGAAACAGGTCCCGCGTATGTATTAGATGTGTACATAGCCGGATTTTCTAAATAACGGCGTTTTGTACTGTTGAATTTCTTCATTGTTACCTCAATTGTTTTGATATCCGGGTAATCTACCGTTGCCTCTTTTTGTTTGATTCCGGTAAGACAATAATAGTATTGGCAATGGAGATCGTATACTTCAAATATAAGCCCGGGCAATCCGCAGAATTTCCATGGTCCATCTGAAACAGGTATATCCGTTGCATACCAAGCCTCATATTTGCGTCCTCTAAAATCACAGGTTGCTTTACGCACCTTGTAACCGTTCAGCTCTTTCCATTCATCGCAGATATTCCATTCAAATAGCGGTGATGATTCAACTACTTTGAACCAGTCCATAAAAATACCGTCAAATAATGTTATAGTGTTGTTCTCAAAGTCTTTATATACCTTTAACCCACTCCCGGATTTCCCTTTGTAACCGGATATATCCCGTTTTCCTGCCTGTTTGTTTGCAGCGCGTACAGAATCCCTTACCATCCTGTCATAGCTGTAAAAAAGCGATACATTTCCTCCACAGCGTAAGATGAAATGATCATTGCCGATTTTTGTACTATCTCCATCTATTATTGTCCCGCATTCCAACATCTTAACTGCGTTTGTATCTGCAATAAAGCGATACTCATACATACATTCTATTGACGTATTCTGTGAAGCAGCAGGTATAACAGAAAAGAAAGTTATAACTGCAATAAATAGATAAAACTTTTTTCTCATAATAGCTGTTTTATACATATAAATTTATTGAACATTATTCTTTTAAATATACGGGTGTGATATGCGTAATTGTAATATCCTTTTGGGAAAGGGATATTAAGCTACACTTGATAATTAGGTTACACTATAATAAGTGTTAATAGTTTCTTTCTAAAAGACAATACGCAGCCGACTTTTACGCGAACTGCTTAACATAGAACTGCCCTTATAGGATAAATGGCTACACGGTAAATAGTCATCATAATGTTTCATTTATCTAACAAAAGCAAATATAAAAAAAAACTGCAAAAAAAGAATTTTTAACGAACTATTGATCTACTTAAATCTAATATTTATTTGATGAATCAATTGGAAATATAATAGTGGTCAATGGACTTTATATTTTCCATAATAGCAGATAACCATGCAAATTTTGGTATTTAGATAAACTTTACTAAATTTGTACATGGATTTCCGAATTTCATGCAAAAATCGGACTTAATCTCCTTAAATTCTAATAAACCATGTACAAAAGAGTCTTCAACATAGAAAACCAACTGGATGAGGGAATGTTCCTTTTTGGGGCACGCCAAGTGGGGAAATCCACCCTCTTGCAGGAACGTTTCCCAGATGCCATCTACTATGACTTGCTGATAAACAATGTCAGGAAGGCATTTAAGCGCAATCCGGATTCATTCCGACAGGCCTTGCTTGCCAAACCTGCCGGTACGCTGGTGATTGTGGACGAAATCCAGAAGGTGCCCGAGCTACTGGATTCCGTACACTGGCTGATGGTGAACCGTGGCTTGCATTTCATCCTTAGCGGCTCAAGCGCTCGTAAACTTAAGAAATCCGGGGCCAATACACTCGGAGGCAGGGCGAATACCAGGACATTGTTCCCTCTGGTTTGGAAGGAAGTTACAGACTTTCAGATAGACAAAGCTGTTCAGAACGGAATGATTCCCCGTCACTATATGGTAGATGATGCCACGGACCGCTTGGAAGGCTATGTGGAAGTCTATCTCCGTGAAGAAATCCGGGATGAAGCTGCTGTCCAGGACGTAGAGGCATTTGAGCAATTTATGGAAGCCGCCGCTATTTCGGATGGAGAGATGATCAATTACTCCAATATCGCCAGTGACTGCGGCGTAGCGGCAAAGACGGTCAAGGCTTATTATCAGATACTGAAGGATACCTTGATGGGATATGAAATTCCAGCATACACAAAAGTCATCAAGCGGAAAGTGGTCCAGGCACCCAAATTCTACTATTTCGATGTTGGGCTTGCGAATTATCTGATGGGCCGGCACCACTTAAGACGAGGTTCCGATGATTACGGCCACGCCTTTGAACACTTTGTAATGCAGGAAATCATAGCCTATCGCGGATATTGTCGCCGCAGGGAGAAGATTTCCTACTGGCATACTTACAATAATCTGGAAGTAGATGCCATCATCGGAGATGCAAAGGTTGCCATTGAAATCAAATCCAGCGAAGAAGTCAAAACCCGCCACAAGAACGGACTAAAAGCCTTTAAGGAGGAGCATCCTGATTGTAGGCTGATTCTCGTCTCGCTTGACCCGATCACAAAGCCATCCGGAGAAATAGAACTCATCTACGTGGATGATTTCCTGAAAATGCTGTGGAACGGTGAAATATTCTGATGTGCTTATGCTTTCTATGAATGATACCATAACGCTGGGGCAGCGAGTGGACGTGAGAAAAGCGCTGAACCTGCGGACGATGTTCAAGGAGACCGGAAAAGAGAGGATTGATGTCCGGACCATTTTGAACGAGGACGCTCCTGTGTTTCCGTACGTATGGGAGAAGATAGCTCCAAAGATTGAAGTATTACCGCTTGTGGCCTATAACAGTGCATTTGACATTGGCTGAAGAATATCGTCCCTTTATAACTGTAAATGATTATGCTTTGCTCACTCTTTGTAAAACACTGCCTATTTTTTACATTTTAGAATATAATAGACTTTACATTATGGATCTGGTAGTTTCTCATGGATTCTATATTGGGTTCTGTGCCGGTAAAGATTTTAAATGCGGGTACGGCCTGCCTGAGCAACCACTCTTTGCCGGATATATAAAGGTCTTTCTCATTGTATAGTGTTGAGAATGCGGGGTTTGCATAGTTTGCCTCCAAAAGAGGTTGAGGGTTGGCCAAAAGTTGTTCCCGCATATTGCCGGCCTCTTTAGGGATGGTGTAAATTACCATATCTGTACGTGACAGTATTAGTGAGACTGCTTGGTAATCGTTTATGCTACAGAAAGATGCTAAGTGTGCCGCGCCGTTTTGTCTGCAAAAGAGGGTGTTTATTCCGGTGCAAAAACTGCTCATGTTGGTCCTGTTTATTACGCTTAGCTCTATTCCGCAATCAGCAACGGCCATAGCTGCCGCCTTTCCGGCCCCGCCTGCTCCCACTACTGCAATATGTTTAAGCTCTTTTTGCTTCCCGACAATTTCTATTATGCTCTTTACCCCCATGTAATCTGAATTATACGAGCGCAGCTCTTTCTGCCGGTCATCCTTTACCAATATGTTGGCGCAGCGGAGAAAGGAGGATATTTTGTCGGGAAGAAAAGTAAAGCCGTATTCTTTGAAAAGTTCTAAGACCTCCGGGCTGAACAGCTGTTCTTTAAATGGTGCCGTTATGTTTATCCCTTTGTAGTTGCCGCCGAGGAAGCAGGTGAGGGCATCTATGATATTGTCTTTTTGTATTAGGGTATAGGTGGATTCCTTCAACTCCTTATTGATGCTGTTTTGGTATGCTGCCTTAAAAAGGGCAGGGCTTTTTGAGTGCGAGATTGGGTTTCCTATTAGTGCGAATTCTGCCATTTTTTTATTGCTTTAGTTTGAAAGATCCTTTAATAGTGTAAGTTTGCGGTGCCTGTAAACGAATATTGCAATGCAAAAGTAGACGGCACACTGCATAAACAGAACGGTAAGCTCGTGACTTATTGAGTGGAACGAGGCTCCCAATGTGTTGAGTTTTATAAAGAGCTTTATGAATGGAGACGACGGGAACAGATAGTAAAAGAGGTCGCTCCAGAACCATGGTATCTGATTTGCCGGGAACGACATCCCCGATATAAATATAAGTCCTACCGAGAAGAAGGGGACATACAGCATTACTCGCTCGCGGTCTCTAAAGAAGAATGAGCAGGCGCATGCCATGAATCCTGTTGCAAGCAGGAACAGAAATGCGGAGGAGAAGAGCAGCCATTGGTTGCCTAATGTAGGTAACTTGAATATTATTGGATATAGTCCCAAAAGGCAGAATGATATTACCCAGAAACCAAGTACAAATGGAACAGCATCTTTAAACAGTGAGAAGACAGAGCTGTACTCTGCTCTTTTTGTACCTGCACTGCTTGTAGCCGGACTGCTTGTATCTGCCATGTTTGCATCTGTCCTGTCTGTTGCATATCTTTCTGAACTCTCTTTGCATCTGCCTGCGAGTGTTTTTCTGCCTGCAAGGAGTGTTTCGGTGCGGCTGCCAAGGAAATTTCCAAATGTAAGAAGCATTATCTGGAACAGAATGAGTGTCATTACAATTGGTAGCAGGAACGAGCCGTAACCGCTGTTTTGATTGTATAATGCTGTTCCTTTTATGCTTACAGAGGGGGCTGATGAGAGTGCTGCCAAAGTCGCCGGTGGCAGGGTCTTTATAATCTCCTGTCTGTATTCATCGTTGAGCTTCTGCACGGCAACGTTTGATGCCGCCTGCATGTTAAGGTAGTAGAGGAATGTTGTTGTGGTTTCGTAGAACATTATTGTTCCGCTTTCGCCGTTTGTAACCTTCTCCTCAAAATCTGGCGGAATATATATGATGCCGCGTACTTTGTGGCTCTTCATAAGCTCTTTGGCCTCGTGAAAGCCAATGGCGGAGCAGGAAACGTTAACAGCTTGTGTTGCATCTATGTATGATATATACTTGCGGCTCATCTGCGTGTTTGACTTGTCTACAACAGCTACCGGAATCTCTGTAATTATGTTTGGGTCGTACAGCATGTTGTAGAGTATTCCGTATCCGTATGTGCCGCCAATCATAAGCATAGCCAATGTATAGATTATAGGGACGGATTTGGTATAGTTTGAACCTCTCTCCTCTGTTGTTGCCTTTTTGAGTATCTTCTCAAGCCTTGGAAGCATTAGAAGAGCTGCGAGTACAAAGGCCAATAGTGTTGCAAAGTAGATCCATGAATGCTCCAATCCTATGTAGTTATACATGAGATTATGCTGTATCTCTGTGAAATACCTAACGGGGAACAGGTATGAGAACCATTGGAACAGAGGATACATCTGGTCTAACGGGAATGTTACTCCGCTAAGTGTTGCTCCAAGCGCCCCAACAAGCGAAGCGGTGCTTATGGCTATGCTCATTCTCGGAATGCCTATTGCAATAATCATTGCCAACGAGATTGTTGCCAACACAAACAGTACGCTTGAGATTGTTACAAGGGTAGGGGAGGAGGCGCACGGAATATCTAAGAATACAAAAAATACAAAGTTTGCAAAAAGTGTTTCCGCTAAGAATATTCCCATAAGCAGATACACCTTTTTAAGTACTTTGTGCAGGTTGTCTTCTATACCGTTCTGTATGCTTTTGCCAACTGTGTATACAATAAGTGTAAGTATGATAATCTGAAAGAATACAAAGAAGAACGGATAAGAGATAAAGGTTGTATAGTTGAGATTTGGATTTCCTATCGCCGCCACTTTTAGTGTTGCAGGCATTACAACAGCTTTGGCCATACTCTCGTCCAAACCGCTTCCAATAACCCGTTCTGCTATGAAGTGTGCTTTGTATGTGCTTAGGACCGTGGTGAATGCGCGGTTAACCTCTCCGCCAACTGCTAACATGCCATAATGGAAATAGAAATTAAGCACAGGCTCTTTTTTGTTATACAGATCCTTCTCGTAATTGCTTGGGATAACAAAATAGCCGTATATATCCATATTCTGCAGTGCCTCTCTTGCCTTATTTTCATCCAAGTAGTGATGCGCCTGTGCAAGATTAAAGCTTGGCGACGCCTGCACCATTCTTATCACCTCTCTGCTCTCCGCAGAATTATCCTTGTCAACCACTCCAACAGGGAGATTCTCCAACTGCCCGTTACCAAATATGGTGGTTAAGAACAGCAGCGAGAACAGTGGTAGAAGTATGGCTAATGTTATGGATAACTTATTCTCTTCCCAAAGTCTGTACATACAAATCAATTATTTTTTTCTTCCCGACAAATATCCTCAGGATATTCCAGTTTGGAAAGATGGTTGGTTATAAGCGGAATTTATAGAGCTTCTAATTTCGTTTTGAACGGGGAACCTCTATTAGTACGCTCATCCCCGGTCTCAATCCCTTTTCTATATATTTTTTATCTATTGGTGATGCCTTTACTTTAAAGGTTGCCATATCGTATGTGCCGGATTGCTTAGTTGAACGCCACGTGGCAAAGCTGCCGAGCGGGCTTATGTAGAATATTCTAAACTCTACATTATCTTCTCCAATTGCCGGTACATTGCCTTTGAATGTGCCTCCCATTTTGAATTGCGGCAGGTAATCCTCCGTAACATTAATTACAACGTAGCAGCTGTCTAAGTTTGTTATGCTCATTATTGGTGAGCCAGGCATAACAAGTTCCCCCACAGATGGATATACAGCAGAGATCTGTCCGTGTACCGGAGCTGTAAGTTTAGAATCTTTGAGCAGCGCCTCAACCTGTTTTACCTGTCCTTGTGCAGCTGCTACCATTGCCTTGGATGCATCGCGGTCCTCTAATTGAGCCCCTTCAACCGCCATATTGTATTGTGAATGTGTTGCTGCTTCTGCTGCTGTTGCCGATGCAGCCAAGGCTGCAACTTCATCTCTTTTTTGTGATGTTACAACCCCATCTTTGTATAGTTTCTCTATTCTGGAGAGTGTAGCTAAGGCAAGCTCATTTTGAGCTTTTGCAGACATCCAAGCCTGTTTGGCAGCCTCTATTACCTGTTTTCTTGCCCCTTTATCAATTTTCTTGTTCTGGTGGGATGCTACGGTTTCCATGGCAGATGCTGTTTGCAGAAGGGCATCTGTCTGCAGGCTGCTAATAAACACAAGCGTGTCGTTTATAGATACGTTGTCTCCTTCGTTTACATAGAATCTGTCTATACGTCCAAGTAGTTTCCCGGAGATCTTTATAACTTCGGACTCTATCTGTCCCTGCAGGACCATTGATCTGTGCCTGTTTATGTAGATTCCTGCTAATGATACACCGCCAATTAGCACTATTACAATTATTACTGCGCTTAGCAGTGTTAGTTTTTGTTTATTTGTCATTTTGTTTACTATTATCGTTTTTTACAGATTCTTAGTTGACGCTCTCAACAAACTCGTATCCTATACCGCATATAACCATTAAGTTGGCCAATGATACGCTGTATTGGTATTTGGCAAGTGAGGTGGCAAGTTTTGCATTTGACAAGGCTGTCTGGGCTGTAACAACATCGTTGGCTGTTGACATTCCCTCTTTAAAGCTTTTTTGTCTTATCTCTATAAGCTCGTTGCAGAGTTGGAGTGTGGTCTGCAATGTCTTTAGGTTATACATTGCATCTTCTGCTTGTGTAAGGTAGCTCCTTACGCCGAGTGTAATCTGGTCATATGTCTTGTCTTTGGTTATCTCAGCTTCCGTTATGGCTTTGTCTGCCAACTTTATATTCGCCTCTCTGCTCAGACCGTCGAACAGATTCCAAGACAGGCCGGCTCCCAAAACTGTTTTTGGGGATATATATCCGGGCAGGTGGTATGAATAAAGATTCTGTTTGGCAAAAACGGCAATATTCGGCATATATCCGCTTGCTGCTATCTTGCGCTGGTTCTTAAGTGAACTCTTTTTTAACTCTATGGCCTTTAGCGCTTTGGAGTTCTGGTGCACTAAGTTGTTAAAATATTCTTCGTCGGGAAGCAGATTGGTAGTATTTGCATAATCTGTTACCGGGTTAATGAGCGAAATGCGGGCGGTACTGTCATCTATCTTGAGCAGGTTCTTTATGGCTTTGTCTACCACGCTTACAGAGTTTTTGGCACTCTCAAATTCTCTTGCGGCATTCTCTGCTGCAACTTGTGCCGTAAGCAGTTCGGCTTTGTTTATCATTCCTGCATCTTTAAGCTTTAGTGCATCGTTATACAGAAGTGTCATGGTTTTAACATTCTCCTCCTTAACCTCTACAACATGCATGCTCAGTTTTAGGGTATAATATGCGTTTATAAGAAGTAATGTTTGGTTGTCGTAGGTAAGATCTCTAAGATTTTCCGCCTGTTCAATCATCAACTTTCCTATCTTGGATGAGAAGATTCTTTTACCTCCTGTAAATACCGGCCATGATGCCATAACATCCATGGATGCAACGTTCTTGTCTATTATTGGAACGGTTAGTGTTGAGGCGCTGAGTGCCGATGCAAATTCGTTGATTGTTGTTCCTACCTTTTGTATTATCCCTATGATCTGCTCCTGCCCTAAGTGTGGAAAGAGTTTTTCCAATATGCCTGCCAGTTCCTGCGATGTTGGCAGACTACCGCCCAATGCCTCCTTTATGGGGGTTAGTACGTTACCGTCTTCGCTTATGAGTTTGCCCATGTTGTTGCGACTCTCTATGTTTTGGGACATGTGTGCATACATGCCGCTTGCCGAAAGGTGCGGAAACCACAGTGCGTTGAGTTTCTGATTTGTTGCCTTTGCCATCTCAACTGCGTTGTCTGCCTGTTTTATTGTATTGTTGTGGGCATTGAGTATCTGCAGGGCGTCTGATAATGTTAGCTCTATATTGTTATACTCAATTTTATTATCCTTCTCTGTTATATGTGCATTACCTACTACGGTAACAGATAGTAATGTTGCTGTAGTGAGCGCTATGTATCTTTTTATGAACATCTTGTGTTGTTTAGTTAATCAATAACTTAGTATATATCATCTGTGATGTATATATATTGTTTACTATGGATTATAAATTTAATACACTAATAACAATAATAAGTGAATTTATGATGGCGACAAAGTTACGAAACAGTTTCAAAAAGCGCAATTTAGTTTTGTATCTCAACATATGAGGGTCCGGTACTCCACTCCCAAAGTGAATCCGGCTCCTTCGTCGTCAGCAAGATGGATTAGATCCGCAACGCTGTGGATATACGTGCGGACTATGTGGCCAAACCTAAACCTTTCTGAAAGTGTGTTGTTTGTGTGCCGTATTTTCAGTAACTTTGCTTCGCTAAATTGGGATTAACACGCATTAACTGATATGAAACACTTGTTTTCAACTTTCTTTATTCTGCTTCAGAGTGCTCTTCTCCACGCTCAAGAACACAACTTTGAGTTCATTTCCAATCACATTTATCTGAATGCGGAGGTGAACGGAAAGCCTGCACGGTTGGTTTTCGATACTGGTTCCGCTGATGTATATCTGGACAGCACATGGCTTTCTGAAAGTGGAATCAAGTATGCACAGATGGGAAATGCTATGGTGCGAGGAGCAGGAAATGAAGCCAAGAAAACAACGCTTATATTCTCCGGAGTCATTATTTCGATGAAAGGAAAGGAATACACGCCTCAAATGGTTCCGGTCATTGATTTGCGAGCCATACTTGGTGACAAGGCAGATGGAATCTTCGGTCTTAAAGACCTGAAAGGGAAAGTGATTACCATCGATTACAAAAATAGTAAATTAATACTGTCGGATAAGTTTACGACAGACCAGATAAAAGGCTTTACACGCATTCCAATAGATATTGACAAAAATCATACAGGGCGCATCTTGATTCCCATAGAAGTTACAGTTTCTTCGGGTAAGGTTATTTCCGGCAAAGCGCTGCTGGATATCGGCTCAGGTCAGAGCCTCAATTTCACCAGCAAGGCTGCTGCCAAATATGGATTGGACAAGCTTCAGGACAAAGTCCATTTTCACTATGAGCATGGAGGTGTGGGCGGAGAATCAGGCGGTTATGAGTTTGATATCAATAAAATTACGACGGGTGATATCCTGCTCTTTCAAGGCAAAGCCCGATATAGCACAGACCATTCAGGAGCGATGGCAAGCGATGAGTATATAGCTGTCGTAGGAAATGAAATATGGCAGCATTTTACCGTCATTATTGACTTAAACAAGTCTGGATTATATTTAAAGGAGAACCTATAAATTACCTGTTTATCGAACAGAATAAGCCCCTGCAGCCCTTATGGGGTACAGGGGGTATTGCTGTGATGTGGGAACGATGCCGGAACCCGGCCGGAACGCGCCACACCATACCGCTGAACGAGCTCTGAAGATTCCCTCGACGTGCGGTTGGATGATAGCTTCTTTGGTTGTATTACCATTCGAGGATGCGACCGTCAGGAGAGCGCTTTTCTGCAGTTTCTCGGCCGTGTCCGTTGTTGATTAAATTTTTATAGGACAAAGTGTTTAGGTTCGGCGCTGCAACAGTTTCCGGACCTTTTTTAGCCCCGATATTTAGTGCCTTTTTAGTACCAAATGACGAAAAGCTGAAACAAAAGGATGCCTCACAGGTATCTGTAAGGCATCCTTAAGCGGTGCGGACGGGACTCGAACCCGCGACCCCCTGCGTGACAGGCAGGTATTCTAACCAGGCTGAACTACCGCACCAATCCCTTGTCTTAACGGCTTTCTCTCCGTTTTGGGATTGCAAAGATAGTTATTCTATACTAAATCGCAAATTTTTTTTATAAAAAGTTAAAAAATGGATTGCTTCACTCCTGTTCTTCTTTGCTTAACACGCTTATTTTCGCTGCAAACCAGTCTAGTGCTTCTTGTACTTTGTGCTGCTGAGCTTCATCCACGGCTTGCGAAATTGCAACAGCACGTTCCAGTTCAAGTTTCTCCACCGCGTTTTCAAGCACCGCCACATTTTTCTTCATGACATTGTACTTCACCATATTTGCCATGACGAAGCAATAGCAACACACAACGACGATGAACACAAGCACAGCTTGATAGCGCAGCTCGTCCACAATATCGTTCAGCCCTGCAATATAATGGCTCATCATTGGCACAGCCATCAACGACAGCGCAGCACCAATATACATAAACCTAATCTTTGCTTTGTCGCTTATGGGCGATATGCCCACAAACAAGGCAAGGATGAGCGACAATGCGCAGAAGCAGAGTGCCAGTAATGCTGTTCCCATATTCTATTTTTTTAATCTTTCAAACAAGCAAGCGGTATGACTTTGACTCCGTCTGGACGTGTGTAAGCCATGCTGCCGCCTGTCATGACAATCATCAAGTCGGGTTCGCGCAGCGGCACCTGCTTTTCTGTCTCATTATGCACTTGAACGAGTCGTTTTATTTCCAAAAGATGTTTGGCTCCTTCTTCTATCTCATGGCTGCCAAGTTTGCACTCTATCAGAGCATAGCGTCCATCGTCAAGATGAAGCACCAAGTCAGCTTCCAGTCCGTAGCGGTCGCGATAGTATGAGAGGCGGCTATCGTGAGAAGCTGAATACACCCTAAGATCTCGTGCGCACATTTGCTCAAATATAAAGCCAAATGTCTTTAATTGAGTCATTAAGGA